>DASQAY010000342.1:0-1695 GCA_035635515.1 Candidatus Eiseniibacteriota bacterium
CCTGACCGGCCTTCTCCCCACCGAGGAGCTGGAAGCAGACCGCTCCGCTGGAGAGATCTGGGCGTGCCTGGAGGCGATGGAGCTGGGCGACGTCGACGAGAGCCGGCGGCGCTACTCGGAGCTGGCCGCCTGGTGGGAGCAGGTTCGCTCGGTCGAGCGAGCAAACTAAGGGCTCTCCGCAAAATAACACGGTTGTAGTTCACTCTTCGTCGGGTGGGCGCAGCGTGTAGTTCCAGTCGCCATGAAACTCGTGGCGGGTGAGAGGGAGGGCATCGATCTGTGCCTTCGTGATCTTGACGCCGAGCGGGTAGGACCCGGAGTCGCGCTCGGCGTGAACCTTGAGGCCGCTACGGGTCGTGGTGGCACCGATGAGGTTGACGATGACCTCGTGGCTGACAAGGGGCCGACCCCTCCAGTTCATCGAGATGGCCGAGAACAGCCGGTGCTCGATCTTGTTCCACTTGGAGGTGCCCGGCGGGAAGTGGCAAACGGTGATCTCGAGGCCGCTGCGGGCGGCCAGGTGGGCCAGCTCAAGCTTCCACAGCCGTAGCCGGTAGCCGTTGGACCCCCCGGCGTCTGCGGTGATGAGCAGCCGGTGTGCGTCGGGGTAGGCGACTGATCCCACCATGTCCCACCATCGGCCGATGGTGGCCACCGCAAAGGCCGCGGTGTCGTGATCGTCTCCGACGACCACGAAGCCCTCGTTGGCAGCCACGTCGAAGACGCCGTAGGGGATGGCCCTGCCGACGGTCGGGTCCGGGAAGTCGTGCACATCGACCCGCTCGGGTTGGCCCTTTGGCTGGTACTCCCGGCCCTTGTTGGCCAGCTGACCCACAACCTCCTTCTTCTTGGTGTCCACGCTGATCACCGGCTCACCGGCCCGCAGATGGTCGCCAACCCGTTCGCTCAGGTAGACGAACTGGGCGTCCCGGTCCGGGTGCTGGTCGCCTTCGCGCTGCTTGGCGGTGGCCTGCAGCGAGTACTCCATGCCCACCAGGAGCCGACCCACCGTGTCCGGGCTCACCTGGTGGCCCAGGTTCCCCAGGGCATCGGCGAGGTTCCCCGTCGACTTGGACGTCCAGCGCAGCGGGCACATGGGATCGCCCCGAGCCAGCGGCTCGACCATGGCATCCAGCTCCGACAGCAGGCTCGGGTCCTTGTCCGTCAGGCGCTTGCGGCCGGCACCGGGGCGGCGGATCCGAGCCGGCGGTTCCACCCCGGAGTCCATCTCACGAAGCGCCTTCTGCACGGTCGTGCGGCTCATCCCGGCCGCCTGGACCACTGCTTCGATCCCGCCGCGTCCAAGTGCCCGGGCCTGTGCACCCGCCAGTAGCCGGCGCTGGCGCTCATCCAGCAACGGCATCACGGTGGCGAACATCCCGGCCAGGGCCGCCTCGGTCACTTCCACCCCCCCAAGGCTATCCTGGCCACCATGGAATCACCAGCTTATTTTGCGGAGACTCCTAAGCCCGCTCCCCCAAGGACGGCACCGGCCAGAGAGCGCAGGACCCCCGGATGCCCTCGCCGAATCTTGGCCCCCCCACGATAGGGCAGCGATGACTCCGAATGATACTCGGACGAGTGAGGCAGGTTGGTCGTGAGCAACGGTCGCCAGTCTCCGCTTGCTCGGCTCGCAGAGACGCTGTCGTCCGAGCGGGATGTCCGTGGCGCGCCTTTGGACTAACGCCGATCGTA
>DASQAY010000343.1:0-2032 GCA_035635515.1 Candidatus Eiseniibacteriota bacterium
CATCCGGCGCCTCGGCCCCGACCCAGGCTGGCTCCCCCCTCCTGAGCTCGGCGCCGGCCCTGGCCGATGACGGCATCCCGGCGGAGCTCGCCATCCAGCCCGCCGACTGGTACAGCAATTCCACCTACGTACCGGTGTTGATGTACCACTACATCCGCGTCAATTCTGATCCTCGCGATCGCACCGGCTTCTCGCTGTCGGTCACGCCGGCTGTGTTTCACGCCCAGATGGACTACCTGGCCCGCAACCACTTCCGGGTGCTGGGTCTGCAGGATGTGGTTTGGGCCATGCGGACCCAGCACCCCCTTCCGCCGCGGTCGGTGGTGCTGACCTTCGACGATGGCTATGCCGACTTCTACACAGCGGCCGCTCCGGAGCTTCGCAGGTACGGCTTCACTGCCACCGCCTACGTCGTGACCGGGTTTGTCGGCGCGCCAGGATACTTGACCTGGCCGCAGGTCGCGGAGCTCGATCGCCAGGGTTTCACCATCGGCGCCCACACGGTTCACCATGCGGCGCTCGGCCGTCTGCCGCTGGCCCAGGCCTCGTGGGAGATGACCCAATGCAAAGCCACCCTGGAGGCCGTCCTCGGCCATCCCGTGACCCATCTCGCCTACCCGTTCGGCAGCTTTACCACCGTGGTGGCGGCCCGGGCGCGCGACCTGGGATTCGAGTCGGCCACGTCGACCCGGCCGGGCGCATGGCATCCTGGCTGGGAACTCTGGTCTCTGCACCGGATGCGGGTCAGCGGCTACGCGTCGCTCTGGGACTTTGCCCGGCTGGTCGGGGGCCCGAGCCCGAGCTAGCCGGCGCCGCCCGGTTGCTCTCGCAGGCGGCCCAGTGGTCCGAAGACGACGATCAGAGCGGAAGCCATCCCGATCAGACCGCCAATCACGATGGTGAGGGGGGCGCCTACCACGCCCGCCAGGATCCCACCTGCCAGGTTGGCCAGCGGCCAGGCGCCCCAGAACATCGTCCGCAGGGTGGCCGTCATCCGGCCCTGCAGATGGTCCGGCGTCACCGACTGCCGCAGGCTGACCTGGCTGACGTTGTACATGGAGTCGCAGACCCCGACCAGGAACTCGGCGCCCATGAGGACGGCGAGTGGCGCCGCCACCAGCGCCAGCGGCCACAAAATGAATCCGATTCCGACGCCGATGATCGTGACAGTCAGGGTGGTGCCCAGCCCAAGGCGGCGTACCACCGTCCCCACCAGGAGCGCCCCGATCACGGCCCCAACGCCGCCCGCGGCGAAGACCAGCCCCAGCGCTGCCGGCGTGATCCGTAGGTTTCGGTACGCGAACAGATAAAAGGCCGGCTCCGCTAGGTGGAATCCCACGGCCCCGGCCGTCAGCATGAGGGCCATGTTTCGCAGGATTGGATTTCCGAAAACCAGTCGAAGGCCGTCCCGAATGTCGGCCAGCACGCTCAGCCGCGGCTGGCCTTCATTGCGTGGCGATGACTCCGGCTGCCGGATCCAGGCGATGGTGGCGACCGAGACCAGGAACGAAAACGCATCGGCCAGCATGGCCTGCGCCGCACCCACGAGCTGGATCAACCCTCCGGCCAGTGCCGGTCCGAACAGGTACGAACCCGAGTGGCTCACCTCGAGCTTGGTGTTGGCCTCCAGCAGGTCGGCCCGCCCAGCCAGCGTCGGCACGTACGCGAGATAGGCAATGTCAAAGATCACGGTACCGACGCCGAGGGTGGCGGCCACCGCATACAGCTGGAGCAGGGTCAGCGTCCCAACCGCCGCGACCAGCGGTACCGACAGCAAGGCCACCGCCCGCAGCGCGTCGGCGGCGATCATCAACGGCCGTCGGCGGACGCGGTCGATCCACACGCCGGCAAACAGGGCCAGGACGGGAAAGGCGAGCCGCTCGAGCGAGGCCAGCAGTCCGACCTGCGCGGCAGTCGCGTGCAGCAGGAGGATGGCGATGGTCGGCAGGGCCAGTACCGTGACCTGGCTGCCGACCACGCTGATGGTCTGGCCGGTCCAGAGCTTGAGGAAGTCCCCGTGCCGCCACAGTCG
>DASQAY010000344.1:0-2549 GCA_035635515.1 Candidatus Eiseniibacteriota bacterium
AGAGAGGCGGTGCCGATGGAGCGCGACGCATTCGCGACCGCCGGGTAGGCTTGGACCGTGACCCTCCAAGCCGTCTGGACGCGCGAGGAATGGAAGCAGATCGAACTGGAGACCCAATTGCGCAATCGCCTGGCGCAGGTAATCCCCAACCTCCACGCTGACCCGCCCATCAGGCTTGGAGGGCGGCCGGGGCCCCGCTCCGGCCGACGCGCCGGGAGACCGACGCTGATGCGGATCCTGGTCGCCGATGACGGACCGGCGGGGCGGGCCCTGATGCGACGGTTGCTCGAGCTGGAGGGACACACGGTGCGCACCGCCCAGGATGGACTCGAGGTTGTCGAAACCGCGCGCCGCTGGGACCCCGATCTCATTTTGATGGACCTCCACATGCCGATCTGCGACGGCTTCGAAGCCACCCGCACGGTGCATGCGGATCCTGTCACCGCGGAAATTCCCGTGATCGCCCTCACTGCCACCGAGGACCCGGACGAGATCCAAGACGCCCTGGCAGCCGGCTGCGTCGGACACCTGTCCAAACCGATGGAAGCCGCGAAACTGGTCCGCCTGCTGGAGGGGTGGATCCGAGCCCGCCGGATGCCGGTCGCCGTGTAGGGGTACCCTCGCCGTGTCCGAGGGGGTATCGGCTACGATAGCCCAGCCATGATCCTGGCTGGTAAGAAGATCCTGGTCACGGGCGTGCTGACCCCAGCCAGCATCGCGTATGCCATCGCCGAGCAGGCGCAGGCCGAGGGCGCGGAGATCGTGCTGACCAGCTTCGGCCGTGCCATGAGCCTCACCGAGAAAAGCGCGCGCCGGATGAAGAAGACCCCCGACATCCTGGAGCTGGACGTGACCAACGAAGCGCAGATCGCCACCGTGGCCCAGGCGCTGCAGGGGCGGTGGGGCAGCCTCGACGGCTTCGTGCACGCCATCGCCTTCGCGCCCGAAGATGCGCTGGGCGGCCGGTTCCTGACGACGCCCTGGGAAAGCGTCGCCACCGCGTTTCGGATCAGCGCCTACTCGCTGAAGGCGCTGGCCCAGGCCTTCCTGCCATTGATGCGGGAGCGCGGGGGCAGCATCGTCAGCCTCGATTTCGACAACTCCACCCAGGCCTGGCCCGCCTACGACTGGATGGGAGTCTGCAAGACCGCCCTGGAGTCGGTCACCCGCTACCTGGCGCGCGATTTGGGCCAGTACCGGATTCGCGTCAATGCACTCGCCGCCGGGCCGCTGGAGACCATGGCGGCCAAGGGCATCCCCGGGTTCGGCCAGTTTCGCGACAGCTGGAGCAGCCGATCGCCGCTGGGCTGGGACACGAGCGACCGCACCCCGGTGGCCAAGATGGCCTGCGTGCTGCTCTCGGATCTCACCCCCGCGACCACCGGCGAGATCGTGCACGTCGACGGCGGCTACCATGCCATGGGCGCTGAGATGGTGAAGCCGCCCCCCGACTGACGGACCTCGAGAAGAAGGAAGGCTATGCGCCGGTTGAGCACGGTCCTGGCGATGCTCGCCAGCCTGGGGATCCCGTTGCTGAGCGCCGCCCCCACCCAAGCGGCAGGCGGGTACGCGACCAGCAACGCCGGCATCGCCAACGTGCAGGCGTCGACCACGCCGGTGGCGAGGGCCTGCCCCGCCGCGGCCGACTGGTTGCGAGACCCGAATGTCTGCGCGCACCGCTGGTCGACCACCGCCAACGACAAGAGCGAAGGCGACCTCCAGGCCGACCCGACGAATCCCAATCACCTGGTCGGACTGTCCAAGGTGTTCTGGTCCCCCCACGACTACCTGTTTGACCTCGAGTGGTTCGAGTCTGAAGACGGCGGCAAGACCTGGTCCTCTGGCGTGCTGCCCGGCTACGACCAATGGGCAGACGCCACCGACCCAACCCTGGCCTTTGACAGCGAGGGCAATCTCTACGCGCTCGTGCTGGCCTTCAACTTCGTCATCGAGCCCAACGGGTCGCACAACTGGAGCGTCGGTCAAACGGAACCGCTGCACCTGAATGACGCGGTCTTTCTCTCCCGCTCGCTCAAGGGAAGGGACCGCGTCGGCATCGATTGGGAGGCGCCCGTGCAGCTCGCCACCTACCGGAGCGGCGGGCTGGGCGTCAGCGCCGACAAGCAGTGGGTGGGCGCCGACCTCTACGGGCACCACAAGGGGGCTGTCTACGCCGCCTGGATCCGGCTGGATGGCGCCTCGTTCAGCGCCGAGGACGTGTTCGCGGTCTCCAACGACTATGGGGCGAGCTTCACGCCGCCGGTGGCAGTGGTCACCTCCGTGTCACCGCACTTCACCGGCGATCCCTACGTCTTCACCGGGCCGACGGGGAGCCTCTATTACAGCTTCGACCTCCTGCCGCCCAAACAGAGCTACGGCACCAGCGCCTTCGGCGTCCTGGTCTCCCACGATAACGGCCAGAGCTTTAGCGCCCCCGGCCAGCTAATCGAAAGCACTGTTGCCAACCAGAGCGGGCAGTCGCTGCCCGACACCTACCGGGACGGCACGCCCTATTCGATCATCGCCGACCCGGTCAATGGCCGCCTCTT
>DASQAY010000345.1:0-9471 GCA_035635515.1 Candidatus Eiseniibacteriota bacterium
GCAAACCCACACGGTGACCAGCTGGCGGGTGTTCCCCAACCGGACCGGCCGCGACGGGATTGATGGGCTCGGTGTGGATCGAGTCACGCACGACGTGGTTCTGCCGGACAGTCCGAACGGCGTTGTCTGGCGGCTGCCGAACGACGGGTCGAGGGTGACCCAGATCGGTCAGGGGATGGTCCGGCCGGTGGGCGCCGACGTCGACCTGCGCGGCAACATCTTCGTGGCGGACGAGGGTGGCGCAATTTGGAAGATCGCCGGCTCGCCGCCCTCCCAGGTGCGGGTGGCCAGCCTGCGCATTCCCGATGACGTGCTGGTCGATCGCGATGGGGCGTTGATCGTCAACACCCTCGGGGATGGCCTGGTCCACCTGGTGGCCGCCGACGGCTCGGTCACCAGCCTGCTCAGCGGGCTGCGAAACCCGCAGGGCATCGCCCTGGACGCCGCCGGCAATCTCTTTGTGACCGAGTTCGATGCCGGTCGGATCGACCAGCTGGTGCGGGCCTTCGTACTGGGCCCGGCGGCGGTGACGCGGGTCGATTCCACCACCGTGACCGTCTGTCCGTCAGTCCGCCGGGCGGCCGGCTACGCCCTGCCACTGGCGGTCTCGCTGGCTGACAGCCACGGCGGCCTGCAGGCCGTGATCGCCAGCCTGCCGGCTGCCGGCGATACCTCGGGGGCGATTGCCATCCACATCGACCCTG
Source organism: Candidatus Eiseniibacteriota bacterium (assembly GCA_035635515.1). Lineage (GTDB taxonomy): Bacteria > Chloroflexota > Dormibacteria > CF-121 > CF-121 > CF-121. Next base: position 705 of record DASQAY010000345.1, read on the forward strand.
CCGACCACAGCGGCGCGGTCGACCTGCGCGTGAGCGACGGCGACCGGATGCTGGTGCAGCACATCGTCGTGCCGCCTACGTCGTAAGTGCCAACAGACGGTTCCTATACTTAGGGCCATGCCGCTGACCAAGGCTGGTCTGGAGGACGTCGTGGCCGCCAACTCGGCGGTGTGCGAGGTCATTGGATCAGAGGGCCGGCTCACGTATCGCGGGATCGACATCCACGATCTGGCTCAGCACTCATCCTTCGAAGAAACCACCTACCTTCTCTGGTTCGGCCACCTTCCCGAGCGCGGCGCCCTGGAGCGTTTCAGCGCCGAACTGGCGGCCAACCGGCAGGCGCCACACGAGGTCATCGCCCTCATGAAGGCCTTTCCCCGGACGGCCCGCCCCATGGACGCCCTGCGCACGGCGGTCTCGGCGCTGGCGTTCTACGATCCGCAGGCGCAGGACAACTCGCGGGAGGCCAACGTCGCCAAAGCCGGCCGGCTGACGGCCCAGATGGCGACGCTGGTGGCGACGTCGGAGAACCTCCGGAAGGGCCGGGAACCGATCGCGCCCACGGCGGCCGGCAGCCAAGCGGCGAACTTCCTGCGGATGCTCTTCGGCAAGGAGCCGGACCCGCTGCTGGTGCGAGCCATGGACCTGGCGCTCATCCTGCATGCCGATCACGAGCTCAACGCGTCCACCTTCGCCGCCCGGGTCACGGCGGCGACGCTGGCCGATCTATACGCGGCGGTCGTGTCGGCCATCTGCGCCCTCACCGGGCCCCTGCACGGCGGCGCCAACGAGCAGGTGATGAAGATGCTGAAGACGATCGGCGAGGTGGGCCGCGCCGAGGCCTACGTGACCGAAACGCTGGCGGCCCACAAGAAGATCCCCGGCTTCGGCCACCGCGTCTACCGAACCGAGGACCCACGCGCCACCCACCTGCGCCAGATGTCGAAAGAACTGGGGGAGCGGGCGGGTGACACGCGCTGGTACGAGATCTCCCGGCGGCTGGAAGAGGTGGTCATGCAGCAAAAGCACCTCTACGCCAACGTCGACTTCTATTCGGCCTCCTGCTACTACTCGATGGGCATCCCCATCGACCTCTTCACGCCGGTCTTCGCCGTCAGCCGGATCGCCGGCTGGGCCGCCCATGTCCTCGAGCAATATGCCGATAACCGGCTGATCCGGCCTCGGGCGGAGTACGTGGGCGAGCGCAACGTCCCCTACGTGCCCATCGACCAGCGGGTAGCGGCGGCCAGCTAAGCCCGAATCCGGGCTAAACCCGAATTCTGACCCGAATCCACCGGCTCCGCCAAACTTGGCGGAACGGTTTCGTTATATTAGGTAACCGTCCGCCCCTGCCCCCGGAAGGCGCAGGACCGGCAAAAGGAGGTCGTTTAAACTCGTCCTGCTGCTGAACGCCTCACTTCAGCCGCTCAACGTCATTAGCAAGCGGCGCCTGGTCATCCTGCTGACCAAGCAGCGGGTCACGTTTGTGGACGACCTGGCTCGGCAGCTGGTGGAAGAGGCGATGGCCCGTCGCTGCCTGGGTGAGGACGTGGTGATCGTCCGCCTGCTCACCAACATCCAGATTCCGCGCCGGATGCTCCGGGCCAACCGGCGGAACCTGCTCCTGCGGGACGACAACAGCTGCCAGTACTGCGGGAAGACGATGCCCTCCTCCCAGCTCTCGGTCGACCACGTCGTCCCCACCTCGCGGGGTGGCTCCAGTCGCAGCTGGGAAAACCAGGTCATCGCTTGTCGCCGTTGCAACGGACGAAAGGGGAACCGCCTGTTGAGCGAGGCCGGGATGCGCCTGGTCCGCTCGCCGCGGGCCCTGACCCAGGAGTTTGCCCACCTGATCTTTCTGCGTTACCCGGAGCTGAAGCGGGCTTACGACCGGCTGCTGTACAGCTCCCGAGCCATCGCTTAAAGCTCGCGTCAGCCCGCTCGAAAGTTTCCGCGCGCGCATCGGTTATCCAGCTTGTGCCGGTCCGGCTGCTTGCCCTGTTCGCCCATCCGAGGGACGCAAGCTTGCTGACCGGCGGTACGCTGGCGCGGTACGCGGGGGCGGATTGCGACGTCATCGCGGTGTCGGCCACTCGCGGTGAGGCGGCCCCCGTTCTGCGGGGGAGGGCGGCCGGTGACGAGCTGGGAGCCGTGCGAACGCGAGAGTTCCAGGCCGCCGGCCGGATCCTCGGAGTTCGGGACGTCGTGTCGCTGGACTACGCGGACGGCGCCCTCGCCAGCCTGGAGCCGGAGCTCCTGGAGGACCTCTTCACCGATCTGATTCGGGCTATCGAGCCGCAGGTAGTGGTGACCTTCGGTCGCGACGGGCTCGACGGGGATTCCGACCACCGAGCGGTGCATGCGGCCGCGTCCGGCGCCTTCTTCACCGCCCGGACGCTGGCGGGCGATGGATCCTCCGGACCGGACAAGCTCTACTTCGCCCTCTGGCCAGAGCCCCATGCGGGGCGGGCCATGCGGGTGCTCGAGACTCGCGGCGTCCCAACCAGCGCCATCCCGGGGGTGCGGGCCACCATCGAGAGTGCCACCGGGGTGAGCACGATCATCGATGTGCGGGCCAGCCTGGGACAGAAGCTGGAGGCCATCCGGGCGCATGCTTCGCAACTCGATCCTGCCTTCGACGGCATCGATCCGGCGCTGCTGGCGGACCTGTGGGGGCAGGAGTTCTTCGCCCGGGCCTTCCCCCATCCTTGGATCACCGGCGTGATCGAGCGCGACCTCCTGGCCGGCCGGGCCGCGGGCGCCCCCGTCGAGCGCCAGGCGAGCTAGACCAGAATCCGGGTCACACGCTGTGGCCAGATACACGCATCGTGATAGCTCTATTGACATGTTTGCTCGAAAGAGGGTACAAGGGATGAGGACGTATTAGAGAGCCCGGATGCGGGCGAGAACGGAGGAAATTGCATGGGAATCCTGCTCTTCATCCTGATCGGTCTGATCGCGGGAGCGCTCGCCGGTCGGGTCGTCAGCGGTCATGGCTACGGAATCCTTGGGGACATCATCGTGGGCGTCATCGGAGCCTTCCTGGGCGGATGGCTCTTCTCCCTTATCGGGGTTGGCGGTGGCGGACTGATCTGGCAGCTGATCGCCGCGTTCGTGGGCGCCGTGGTTCTCCTCTGGATCATCCGTCTGGTGGCCCCCAAACGTATCTAGCCGACTGACTCCGCTCCTCTTTCCATGAGGGCGGGCGCGCGACGCGCCCGCCTTTCCATCGCGCCGGATCCCGGATACTGTCCGGGTGCTGCGACTGATCGGCGTGCTCTTGCTCGCGGTGCTGGCCGCGGCCGGCTATACCGCGTACGCGGGCGTCCGCGTCTACCAGGACCTGGGAAGCGGTCGTGACCACTTGATCGCCGGTCAGGCCGACCTGGCCGCGGCGGTTAAAACCGGAGATCTGGCGACGTTACGCACCGCCGCCACCGAGCTGGAGGCCGCGGATGCCGATTTCCAGCGTGGATCCGTCCGGCTGCGGACAGATCCGGCCCTGCTGGCGGGTGCCCGCGTGTCGGCCAGCCAGGAACAGGTTGCGGCGGTGATCCACCTGGCAGCGATTGGTGATGACATGGCCCAGGCCGGGTCGGCGGCGGAGCAGATCGCCGAGGGGGTGGTCACCCTCCGGCAGTCCTATGCCGGTCGTACCCTGACCCCGACCGACCTGGCCGCCCTCGCCCACGACGCTGACGCCCTGGCCCAACGCTACGCGGCGGCGGCCGTCGCCATTGAACAGCAGTTGCGGCTGGCTCACCACGAACGCGTCCAGGTCACCATCACGGCGCTGGTGCCGCCCCTGCGCGCCGCGTACGACCAGGTCGACATGGCGCTGGCGGCGGCCGATGAGGCCTTCCGGCAGTTTCAGGATCCCAAGGGCCTCCTGTCGCAGTTTCTCGGCCTTACGCTCCCCCCGTGATTCGGAGTATTTCTTGAAGCCTTGACGGCCTGTGGCAGGGGTGCGACCGTTTTGTAACGGTTCCCGTCACAGGGCTCCCACATAATTTGGGCGTGCCCGCCGTCCGCGGATTGCCGCGTAAATTACGCCCCCTGGTCAAGGACCCCGACGAGAGCCTGATCACCGCCAGCAACGAACGTCTGACGGGGCTGTTTCGGTGGACCCTCCTGATTTTTGCCGTGATCCTCAACAACCTCAACAATCAGGTCAGCAGCCAGGCACAGGGCCGGATCAATGCCATCCTGGCGCTCTGGGCCGTGACCTGCCTGGCCAGTCTGGTCGTCCTGTTCCTGCGCCACCGCCCGGGCCGCCTGTTTGGCTACGTCACGACTGGGGTCGACTTGCTGGTGGCGACCATGGTCACCTACCTGTCGGGCGGGTACGTGAGTCCGCTGGCCAGCACATTCTTCCTGGTGATCACCGTGTCAGCCCTCCGTTTCGGGGTGGCCGTGTCCCTGCTCTGCGCGCTCATCGTCGGTGTTCTGTACCTGGTGGCGGGGGCTGTGGCGCCGCTGCAGGAGGGGAGCTATTTGGCGACCGTCGCCAGCGAGCGGGTGGTCATTCTGCAGAAGCTGTTCCTGTTCGTGGTGGTGGCCGTGGTGGGGGCCGTGATGGCTCGCGCCCTGGGCCAGCATCGCGAAGTCGTGGTCCGGCGAGACCTGGAAGCCAAACTGATGACCGAGGTCAACATGGCTTTGGCCAATGCCATCGAAGCCAAGGACAGCTACACGCGCGGCCACTCCGAACGACTGGCCAAGCTCGCCGGGGCCTGCGCCGCTCGCATGGGCCTCACCCCGGATGAGGTGAGCGCGGTGAAGCTGGGAGCCATCCTTCACGACGTGGGCAAGATCGGTATCCCCGATCGAATCCTCCGGCAGTCGATGGCCCTGACCGAAGATGAGATGGCCTGGATGCGGCGCCACCCTCAGATCGGCGCCGACATCATCGCGCCGGTGGAAGGCTTGCACCACGTGGCCCCGCTGATCCGTCACCACCACGAGAAATGGGATGGCTCCGGGTACCCCAATGGTCTCAAGGGCGAGGCCATCCCGCTAGGCTCTCGCATCATTTCGGTCGCCGACGCCTTCGAGGCCATGGTGGCGGACCGTATCTACCGGCCTTCGCTCGGCTTGGCGAAGGCGATGGAGGAGATCAGGGTCGGCAGCGGCACGCACTTTGACCCCACAGTGGTCGAAGTCTTCGTGGACATGATCGACCACGACACGGTCCATCTCCCGCTGCCCACTCTGGAAGAAGGACAGAAGCCAATCCCCGCCCGTCCGGACGAAGCCGCCGCCCGCACGGCCGCGTAAGCCGCCTGGCCCCGGAATCCGCAGCCGGGTATTCATACTTCTGGCGTGGAGATCTTGCCCGGCATCTTCCAGTTTCAGCTGCCCATGCCGTTCGAGCTGCGGCATGTGAACGTCTATCTTCTTCGCGACGGCGACGGGTACACCTTGATCGACACCGGGCTGCGGACCGATGAGTCGCGAGGCGCGCTGCACGCCAGCCTCGAGGCGGCGCACGTCGGGCTGGAGCAGATCCGCCGCATCCTGATTACCCATATCCATCCCGATCACTTCGGACTGGCGGGGGAGTTGCGCGAACGCAGCGGGGCGGAGCTCGTCATCCACCGCCTCGAGGTGGCGCTCATGGAGCCCCGCTACGCCAGGGCGGAAGACCTGGTGCGCGAAGTTGCCCGCTGGCTGGAGGTCAACGGCGTCCCATCCGAGGAGCGCGATTTCCTGCAGACCGCCTCCATGGCGGCCCGGGAGTTCGTGTCGGTGGTTAGCCCCGACGTCCTGCTCGAGGGCGCTGAGCGGCTGGCGGTGAATGGCGACGACCTGGTCGTGGTCTGGACGCCCGGTCACTCACCGGGACACTGTGCTTTCTACTGGCCGGCCCGCAAGTTGCTCTTTTCGGGAGACCACCTGCTGCTCAAGATCAGCCCCAACATCGGGCTCCATCCGCAGTCCAGTGCCGATCCGCTGGACGATTACCTGGCCTCCCTGCGGCGGGTGGCCGCCCTGGCCATCGATGAAGTGCTGCCGGCCCACGGACCCAGCTTTCGTGAGCCTCGCGAACGGGTCAGCCAGATCCTCCAGCACCACCAGGAACGCCTGGCCGCCCTGTTGCGCCTGGCGGCCCCGCCGCAGACCGGGTGGGAGCTCGCCGCGGGACTCTTCCCCGGCCTGGCCCAGCGAGGCGTCTTCCATCAGCGCCTGGCGCTCCAGGAGACCCTCGCCCATTGCCAGTCGCTGGCCCAGGACGGCCGGCTGATCAAACGGATCGACGCGGACGACCGCGTTCGTTGGACGGGGGCCTAGCCCGAATCCGGCTTAGCGGCCGGCTTCGACGCGGGTGACGAACTCGGTGACCAGGCGATTGACCTCCTCGGCCCGCTCGGACTGAAGTTGGTGGCCCGCGCCGTCCAGCACCACCAGGTCGGACCCAGCGATGCCGGCGTGGAGCTGTTCCGCCCGGTCGATCGGCACTATGCGGTCCTGGCGGCCGTGCAGGATGAGGACCGGAGCGCGGATCGCTCCGAGCCGGGGGCAGGTGTCGTGGTGGCGGACCGCCTGGTCCTGGCGGTGGATCGCGTGCAGCGGCATCTTGCCGAAGTGGGTGGCGTCCTCGGCCACCCAGTCGGCCTTCGCGAGCAGAAAGTCCACGCTGTACAGGTTCGCCAGTCGCTTGTGCGGGCTGGCGCTGACCCGTTGGGCATCGAACGCCGACAGGGGAGTCAGGGTCGCTGGCGGACCACAATGGGTCGCGCCCAGGATCAGGCTGCGGACCGCTTCCGGGTGCGCCAGCGCCAGCTCCTGCAGGATCATCCCGCCTAGCGACAGGCCGAACCAGTGGGCTGAGGTCTCGCCGGTGGCGGCCAGTACTGCCAGCGCGTCTTCGGCCATCAGGCGGGTGGTGTAGGGCACGTCTGGCTTGTCCGACTGACCGGCACCGCGATTGTCGAAGGCGATGACGCGGAACTGACGGCTCAGAACCGGGACCTGTCGCCACCAGGCGCCCTCGATGGTCGACGTCTTTCCTCCCACCAGGACCAGCGGCACGCCCTCGCCTTCGCTGATGTAGTGCAGCCGCGTACCGTCGGCGGCGGTGACAAACACCACACTAGAATGCCGTTATGGAGGAGGGCGCGGGCCACAGCAACCTCTCTGGGCCGGCCTGGCAGGCTCTGCAGAGCCTCGACCCCACCGCCGAGGACGAGGCGGCGCTCACCCTGGCGGCCTGCCTGGCCCTCGCGGAGCAACGCTTCCTGCTTCTGTACCGGCAGGTGCTGACCCGCTTTGGAGAGCCCGACGGCCGCGAACTGGGCGCTGAGGCGGACATCCTCGCCGACGCCCATCACACACTCAGCCTGCTGCAGGACTCGCTCCATGCGACCTCGCGTCGCATGCTCGATGTGCTCGACCGCGTCAGCCGGGAGTTAGGCGAATAACAGGAGGCAAGGATGGCTCAGCAGAGAACGACCACCATCACCGCGGAAGCAGCCGGCATCATCGCCCTGGGCGGCGACCTGCCGGTGCGGCGGATGGGGTTTGGGGCGATGCGGATCACCGGCGAGGGAATCTGGGGAGAGCCTGACGATCCGGAGGAGTGCAAGCGGGTGCTTCGGAGGGCCATCCAGCTGGGGGTGAACTTCATCGACACCGCCGATTCGTACGGTCCGGAGGTCAGCGAGCGCCTGATCGCCGAGGCTCTCTATCCCTATCCCGAGGAGCTGGTGATCGCGACCAAGGGTGGACTCTTGAGACCAGGCCCGGGCCGCTGGGAGCCCGACGGGCGGCCGCAGCACCTACGCAAGGCGTGCGAGGGTAGCCTCCGGCGGCTGCGAGTCGATCAGATTGATCTCTACCAGTTCCATCGACCGGACCCGAAGGTCCCCTTCGAGGAGTCCGTCGGGACCCTGGTCGAGCTGAAGCGCGAGGGAAAGATCCGGCACATCGGACTCTCGAACGTCGATGTCGATCAGCTGGAACGGGCGCAGCGGATTACCCCGATTGTGTCGGTCCAGAACAAATACAGTCTCGCCGATCGCTCCTCGGAGCCGGTGCTTGCGGATTGCGAGGAACGGGGCCTGGTCTTCATCCCCTGGCGGCCGGTCGCCGACAGCAGCGACCGGCAGGGTGGGCCGCTGCAGGAGATCGCGACCCGCTACCGCGCGACGCCATCTCAGGTGGCTCTCGCCTGGTTACTCGCGCACTCTTCGGCGACCCTGCTCATCGCAGGGACCTCGAAGGTCGCGCACCTGGAGGAGAATGTCGCCGCCGCTGGCCTGAAGCTCACCCCGGCGGACCTGGTGTCGCTCGACCACCTCTAACGGACGGACTGCGCTAAGCCTAAGGTCTCCGGGCGCGGATGTAGGCGCTGGCGATCTTTCCGTCGCTGGCCGGCAATCCCGCTTCCCCGGGACCGAACGTCTGCCTGATCTCGATGTCCAGGTCAACAAATCCGGCCGAGACCAGGGCTGACTCGTAGGCCGCCACCGGGATGGTCCCAGCGACGCACCCGGCCCACGCATCCAGTGCGCCCTTTACTTCCGCCGGCAGCGGCTCGACCTCGACCATATCGGCGACCGCCAGCCGCCCACCCGGTTTGAGCACCCGGAAGGCTTCTCGCAGCACGGCGCTCTTGTCCGCGGCCAGGTTGATGACGCAGTTGGAAATCACGACATCGGTGGAGCCATCGGGCAGGGGCACGGCCTCGATGGTCCCGTTGAGGAAGGTCGCGTTCTGGACGCCGGCCTTCGCCTTGTTGGTGTTGGCCAGGGCGAGCATCTCGTCG
>DASQAY010000346.1:0-7115 GCA_035635515.1 Candidatus Eiseniibacteriota bacterium
CGGAGGGTCCGGGTGGCCTCGTAGAGGAGCAGGGTGATGATCTTGTCGGATGCCTCGCGGAACTCATCCGGCGTGGTGTCGCGGTCGCGCAGGCGGGTCAGATAGTGCGCTACCAGCGGATGGTCGATCAGGTGCAGGGCCATCAGCGCCTCAGTGAACCGGGGCAGTCCGAAAGACTTGCCGGACGCCATCCAGCGCCACCAGGAACATGGGGGTCAGGTCCAGGCGCCGGACGCGGTCCGGGTCGATGCCCTCTTCGCCAGGCTCATTGACCACCATCAGGACCGAGCCGCCGCGCAGGCCGCGCAGGTTGCAGAGGGTGAAGATGGTGGACGACTCCATGTCGTTGCACAGCACCCGCGCCCGCCGCCAGACCTCAGCCGCCTGCGCCAGCTCGGTGTGGCGCGGCATCCGGCTGCTCTGCAGATCCGGGTAGAGCGCATCGTGGCTGCGTACGATCCCGGCGTGTGTGGGATGGCCGAGGCGGTGGCCCGACTCGGTCATGGCGGCGACCAGCTCGTGGTCGGCCACGGCCGGGTAGGCAAGAGGTACGTAGGTCGGGGTGGTGCCTTCATCGCGGACCGCGGCGATAGCCACCACCAGGTGACCGAAGCCGATCCCCGCTTGAATCGACCCGGTCGTCCCGATGCGGATGAAGGTGGTCACGCCCAGCGCCGCCAGCTCCTCCACCGCAATCGCCGTGGACGGCGAGCCGATCCCAGTGGAGCAGACGGACACGGGGTGACCATCCAGGGTCCCGGTGTAGGTCGTGAACTCCCGGTTGGTGGCCACGTGGCGAGGCTTGTCGAGCAACCGGGCCACGGCTTCAACCCGACCCGGATCGCCGGGAAGCAGCACGGCCTCGCCCACATCGCCGGTTTTGAGCCGGATGTGGTACTGGACTCCCCCCATTGCTTCGACAGGATAGCAAGGCCGGCTAGGCGCAGTTGACCCCGGGACGGTCACATTCCGGGGTCACGGCCAGCCAGCGAAACTGGCCACGGCGGGCGGCGACCCAGGCGTAGGCCTGCTCGGTCAGCCCGGCGACTCCGGGCAGCCGCAGCAGCGCGGCCAGCGGTCGCCACGCCCCACCGAGGGCCTCGAGGGTCCGAGTGATGGCGGCAGCGCCGGCGAGCTTGCGACCCCGGCGATCAACCGTCCAGGCGGCGCGATCCAGGTCCTGGCGCGAAATCCCGAATCGCTGCGGCGTGCCCGGGAGTTGACTTGGCAAGGCCAGCACACGGCCGGCTCGGTCGCGCGCCCGTACCCATTGCGCGCAGCGGGTTCAGAAGCCTCAGTGCCCGTCGAAGAGCAGGAACAGTTCCGGGGAGCGGTCGACGTCCGGCACGCGCTTAACGGTACCGGATCAGTTCGACCAGGAGCTGGCTTCGGCGGTGGTGGTGTACGTGGCACCCAGCAGCCAGCGGAGGAGGGGAGAGGTGATGGGCGCCTCATAGGTCACCGTGACCTGGACCGTGTGGTGAGCACGATCGGCCGCCCGCTCGGGCGACACACTGATCGTCAACCCGTTGAGGTCCAGATTGCCAACGTTGGCCACCACGGTGCGGCAGATCTCGGCATCGCGGTAGGCGCCCGGGTCCTGCGGGCCGCCGGTTACAGCCCAGCAAGGGGTCTCGCCCCCCAGGGGCGTCGCATCCGTGCTCGCCGCGGTGAAGGCCGCCACCTGGGCGGCATGATTCACCTTGACCGCGGTCAGCCCGAACCCGGCCAGCTGGCCGAAGCTGAGCCCAATGGCCAGGACCACGCCCAGGACGAGCGCCATCTCGACTGCCACCTGCCCGGCCGCCGCTCTACGCATGAGTTCAGGATCGGCCAGACCGGTTTCGAGACCTATTACAGCGCGCCATTGGGCCCATCCAGGCCCGCCGGCGGCAAGACGGGCCGCAATGTTCCAGGATCAGCTGTCCCGCAGGGGAGCGGGACAACCATCCCGGCCCCAGCAACCGTCCTGGGCACGGGGACATTGATCCCACTGCGCGGCCTTGGTCGACGCGAACATCGTCTACCCGTAGGGCAGACACCAGCCCCAGCGCCAGCTCCGCGGGAGGACGTGGATGGAAAACGGGAAGCAGCTGCCACGCCGGTGGCGGCAGGCGGGCCGAGGCAGGCTGATCCACTGGCTGGGAGGAGCCGCCTCCGGGGCCGTGCTGGCAATTGCGAGCCCGACGGTCGTCCTGGCGGATGTTCAGCTGGCCACCATTGGGTGTTCGGACGGATCACAGTTCACGGTCTCGGTCGACACCGACACCCTGAACCTGCTGACCACCGCGGTGACCAATCTCAACAATGAAAACCTTGGGCTGACCTGCAGCATCATGGTCCAGCTGCCGGTATCGCTGGGAACCGCCGTGGCTGCCTCGAGTACGCCGACCCAGGTTTACGCCGTGGGCGGCGGCAGCAATGATGCCGGCACGCACTTCGCCTTCTCGGCCCACGTCGATCCGGATTCTGGTCAGACGATGGGCTCGGCCGTCCTCGCGCCCCCAAGCGCCCCCAAGATCCAGGGTTCCGTTTCTTGTTACAGCAATTTCGGCACCACCCGGTTCGCCGTGGTGGGCGTCCTTCTGCAGAACCCGGATGCGTCGACCAGCCCCGTGATTTTCCAGACCCGAGACACGGGTCCCGCGAGCTCGAACCCGTCCCAGATCTGGCAAATCGATGCCAGTCAGGCCGACTGCAGCACCTTCCAGGCCGACAGTAGCAACATTGTCCAGGGCAACGTCGTGGTGCGCCCCTGAGCGCCAGCCGGTCAAGGCACGGTGAGGGGGGCGCTGCCGCTGTCGGCGGTGGGGGTGGCGGAGTCGGTGACGGTCACCGGGTAGCTGCCGGTGGCCGTCCCGGCAGGGATGGTGAACGTGGTATTGCCGACGCGGCCAAAGCCGTCGCTGCTGGTGGAGCCGGCTATGGAAACGGCCGTGCCATTGAAGCTGACGTGAAGGACGGAATTCGGAGCGAAGCCGCTGCCGTTAATCGTCACCGTCGTTCCCGCTGATCCGGTCATAGGGGTCAGGGAAATGCTGGGGGTGACGGTGAACTGGGTGGGATCGGTGGCGGTGATCGAGCCATCGGTCGCCTGCACCGGGTAGCTGCCCGCCGGGATGGTCGTGGGCAGCACGCAGGAGGCGGCCAAGCTGCCGCTGGCGTCCACGGTTGCCGAACAGACCGTCACCGGGCCGGACTGTGAGGCATTGAGGACGCCGATGGTGACCGAATCCGCCGGGGTCAAAACCGGCCAACCGCTCCCGCTGATCGTCACCGTGCTCCCCGACGCGGCACTGTGGGTGTTGGTGGCGGAAACCAGGGACATGGTGGCGTTGGAGACCGTAAACGCCACGCTGGCGGCGTTGGGCGGGCTGGCGCTGTCCGTGACCGTGAGCGCGGTCGGCCCGGATGCCAAGCCACTCGGCACGGTGAAGGTAAGGCCGTTGAACTGTCCGAGAGAACCCGTGCTCGTGATGGACGGGGCCACTGCGGTGCTACCCAACGTGACGGTCAGCGGCGAGTTCGCCGCAAAGCCGCCGCCGCTGAGCGTGACAGGATTCGTCGGGTTGGCGTAGGTGGGGAAGAGGTCGGTGATCGCCGCGGTGAGCGTCTCCTGGTTCCCCGTCGTGGTAATCGAGTTGTCGGTGGCGGTCACCGTATAGGTGCCGTGGGGCAGCCTGCTTGGCGCGGGGCAGGCTTGGGAGACGAGACCGCTGCCATTCGCGCCCACGTAGCAGACAAAGCCGTCGCCGCTGACCGGGCCGAGCCATACCTGGATACTGCGGGCGTTGGCGGGCCAGCCGCCGCCGGTGATAGTGACCAACGAATTGGCCGCCTGGCTGGTCGGAGACATATGGATGGTGGCGTGGTAGACCGTGAAGCCGATGCTGGCCGCGTTGCCGGCCGCGTCAGTCACCGTAATGGGGGCGCCACCCACCGGCGCGGCGTCAGGCACGGGGAAGGTCAGCGAGTTGAACTGCCCGACCGCGTCTGTGCTGGTGACCGACGGGCTGACCAGGGAGCTGCCCAGCGTGACCGTCAGGGCAGAGTTGGCGGCGTAACCCGCTCCGAAGAGCGTGACGGAATTGGTCGGGTTGGCGTAGGCCGGGAAGCTGAAGGTGATCGCGGGCGCGACCGTTTCGTGGTTGCCCGTGTCCGTGATGGTCCCGTCCGTGGCGGTCACGGGATAAGCGCCTTGCGCCAGGCTGGTCGGGATGATGCAGCTGGTGGAAAAGGCGCCGCTGGCACTCGCGTGGACAAAGCAGAGAGCCGTGCTGCCCACCGGGCCGAGCCACACCTGCACGGTGGCGCTCGCTGACCAGGCCGCGCCCCGAACGGTCACCGGGCTATTCGCCGGCGCAGTGGCGGGGCTGACCAGGATCCGCGTCACGTGCTGGGTCAGCGCGCCCGTGCTCGTGGTGAAACTGGCGTCGCCAGCATAGACCGCCCGGATGCTGTGATCACCGAGACTCAACGCGCTGGGTGTGGTGAAGCTCGCCACGCCCGCGCCATCCAATGTGCCCGTGCCGAGCGTCGTGGACCCGTCTGCAAAGGTGATCGTCTCGCCGGCCGGCGGCGCCGGAGCGACGGTGGCGGTAAAGGTGACCATGTCGCCGACCAGGCTGGGGTTGGCGGACGATATGGCGCCGGTGGTGGTGGTGACCTGGGATGAAATCACGACCGGGGCGCTCTTCGGGCTCTCGGCACCCTGCCAGCGGTTCTGAACCGGTGTATCCGTGTAGCTCCAGGTCCCACTCGGAACACCCTGCTCGGTACAGCTCTGGGCGGCGATCGTGCCCGCACAGCCAGCATTGACACTTTGCGATACGCCGTTCGCGTCATAGCGCTTGATGAGGTAGCCAGCCACCGGCGCGCCGTTGGAGAGCGTGGCCTGCGGCCAGCCGACCGTGACGGAAGTCCCGGAGGCGGTGACGCTGGGCTGCTGCCCTGCCCGGACCGTGGCCGCCGTCGCCCGAGCGGTGCCTGAGCCGGCAGCCGTGAGGAAGGCGTAGGCGATGACGCCGCTGCCCAGCAGGGCCGCAATGGTGCCGCCCAGCAGCAAGGGCCAGGGACGTTGCCGACGGAAGGGGAGTCGGGCAAGGCTGATCGTCATCCGGTTATCCGCTGGCCGTCCCCCCGTACACCAGCGGGAAGGCGACTCCCGAGCATGCGTTTGACGCGGTTGGATCGAGCGAGAGGGTCACCGACGGGCCGGCGACTGAGCTGTTGGCTGGAACCGAGAGCGATGTGTTGATCGTGTACGCCTGATTGAGCGCGAATGCGGGCGGCGCGATCAGCATCGAGGAGGGGCAGGCGGTGCTTGGGCTTCCGGCCACCAGGGTGATCGTGGTCACCGTGATGGCGCTCTTGAGCGGGTTCTGAATCGAGAGGCTCAGCGTGGAGCTGGACCCTGGATAGAGGCCTCCGACGCTCCCGCTGATGAAGAAGACCTGGCTTTGGCCGGCGGCGTTGGGCAGCCTGGCGAGCTGGACTCGACCCGGCTGGGACCAACCGCGGCCGGCCAGGACCAGGCCGCTGGGGCGGAGCGGCGAGCCGGAGCCGGAACTGGTCACCACCGCTGCCACCGTCGCCAGCAGCAGGCTCATCCCCGCCAAGCCGAGGATGGCGCGCCGGTGCGAGGCGCCTATTGCTGCGAGCCGTTCAAGGTGATCGGAACGTCGAAGCTTGCCCCCTGGCACCCATCGTCGGCTGTCGACGCCATCTGGATCACCCCGGGGATGCTCAGCGTGCCGGTGGTCTGGCCGGGCGCCACCGTCAGTGGAGTGGCGAGCGTCGTCGGGGCCCCGGTCGCGATCGAGACATTCGCCGCCGCGCATGAGGCGCTACCCGCCACGATCGCGGTGTTGGACGGGAGATACGTCACTGAGGTGAACGTGACCGTGTAGGGGTTCGGATTCTTCAACGTAAAGCAGATCGCTCCGGCAGGTCCGCCGGGGTACAGGTCGCCATTGCCGGGGCAGGACGCCGCCGTGATCGGGATGGACTGCGCGGTGACCGCGGTAGCGTGGCCGCTTCCCGTTCCGGTCGCCGAGAACGAGGCGTACGCCACGGCGGCCCCGGCGAGGACCACGCCCAGGGCCGCGATGAGTCCGCCGAGTCGGGTGTTGACTCTCAACCTGTCGATGGGTGCGGTTGTATCAGCCTGGACCTCCGCCGTCAACCGGCGGTCAAAGGGGGAAACCTGACGGCTGCGAAATCGGTGTTTATCCAACCGCGGGTATCACGAGTCACTCACCGTCTTCGGCGGGAGTTCGGGCGGCGGCGGCTTGACGAAGCAAATTGGCGGGACGCATCACGCTGGGCACAGGGGGCCTAGGCGATGCGACTCAGGATGAGCGGCCGGGGAGCGGCGCCGTCGCCGATCTGGAAGGCCGCCGCGACCCGGTCGCGGACCGCCTCGACCTGGGTTGCCCGCGCCGCGTGGACCGTGGCCAGCGGCTCCCCGGTGCGGACCCCGTCTGCCACCTTTCGATGGAGCACGAGCCCGACCGACAGGTCGACGGGATCCTCCTTGCGGTCGCGCCCAGCGCCCAGGGCCTTGCTCACCAGGCCGATTTCCAGCGCGTCGACCGCCGTCACCACCCCATCGCGCGGCGCCGGTACGGGTTGCTGCACCCGCGCCTGGGGCAGGCGACCGGGATCGTCGCACACGCGCGGATCGCCGCCCTGGGCCTCGATCAGCTCGGCAAATTTTTGGAGAGCCCGCCCGTCACGGAGGCTCTGAGCGAGCCGGGCCTCGTTGCCGCCGAGATCGTCACCGGCACCGGCCAGCCGGAGCATCTCGGCGCCCAGGCGCAGGGAGAGCTGGCGCAGGTCCGGCGGGCCACCCCCGCGCAGGGTCTCGATGGCCTCCACAATTTCCAGGGCGTTGCCCACCGCGCGACCCAGCGGTTGACTCATGTCCGTCACGTAGGCGACCGTCTGCCGGCCCGCCTGGGTGCCGATGGCGACCAGCATCCGGGCCAGGGCTTCGCCCTCCGCCGGCGTGTCGATGAAGGCGCCGCGTCCGGTCTTGACGTCCAGGACGATGGCGTCCGCCCCCGCTGCCAGCTTCTTGCTCATCACGCTGCTGGCGATGAGGGGCACCGAGT
>DASQAY010000347.1:0-17991 GCA_035635515.1 Candidatus Eiseniibacteriota bacterium
CCTGCTGGTCCAGACGGTGTGCTGCAGCATCGCCTCGGCGATGGCAATCCGCCTCTCCGACGGCACGGTCCTCGGGACCTGGAAGCGGGACGCCGGATCTCCCATCTTCTCGCCGGATGGGCAGCTGGTGGCCGATCCAACGTACGGGCCCAGCGGAAGCGCGTCTCTCTCTACGGTCGTGCGCACCGTGCTCGGGGGAACCGTCCTGGCCCGGTACGGAGAGGGGATCACCTTCAAGGCGCTGTCCGGAAATGACCAGTTCGCGGTCGTGTCCGTGGATGGGACTAGCGGATCCCAGACCCGGGTGATCGAACTCGTGACCAAACGCCTGGTCTGGCGTGACTCTTCGGATCGAAGCTTGAGAGCGGTCTGGGCGCGGCCGGGATCTGGGGATATCGCTCTCGCCTTTCCGGCATCGGCCACCCAGGTCCCCTGCCCAAGCGGGCAGAGCGGCCTGTGCGCCGATCCCGAGTCGGCAGTGGTGTTCGTCCACGCTGACGGCTCGTTCGTGGCACTCCCGGGCGTCTTCGAGCTTCCTCGGCCCTCCTGGGCAGGTGATTAGGGTCGCAGAGGCAGGCCTGGGACGGGAACCCCAAGGACCGACAGCTTCGAGTTCACTCCACCATCAGGGAGCGAGAGATTCGTGATGAACAGGGCCCGCCCGCGGAAGACCAGGCTGGCCGCAAAATCGAGCGTGTTGGGCCCCACCCCGTCATAGCGAGCAATCAACTCGCCCGCCGGAGACAGGACCTGGATCTGGCCGGGCGCGCTTCCCGCCGCGGTGATCGCCGAGTTGGCGCACACATACAAGTTGCCGAGCACATCGAACATGATCCCGTCGGCGCCATGCAAGGCTTCGGTGGTCTGCTGAGAGGCGTCAATGGCCGCCCCGGATGCGAATAGCTCCAGCGGCCCGGCGCTGCCGTCCGGCTCCACCGGCACGCGGTAGATCTTGCTGTCCGAGGTGGTGGCCACATACTGGAACTGCTGATTCCGATCGAACGCCACGCCATTGGCCCCGAACGGCGGGGACCCTCCGGGTTGAGGCGCGAGGCGGGAGTCCTGGATCCAGACGCTGGTCGAGCCGTCCGGGGTCACCTTGAAGATAGCGCCCTGGAACGAATCAGAGACGTACAGGTTGCCATGCCGGTCCTGGTCCAGCGCGTTGGGCGCCTGGAAGACGCCGGCAGAAAGAACGGTCACCCCATGGGTGGCCACATCGATCCGAAGCAGGCGGCCGTTACCGGGGGCACCATTGGCAAAGTCGAGCGCGTAGAGTCCCTGGCTGGGCTCGAACAGCTCGCCCAGCAGCGAGGCCACCCCGGCTTTGCCAGCGGGCACCGGGATGATGTCGACCAGCTGGCCGGCCGAGTTCTCGACGCAGATGTTGGCCACCGGCTTGAAGGCGAACGAGGCAGCATAAAGGTTGCCCTGCGGATCAACGGCGATCCCCTCCGGATTCGGGCACGACGTCGCCAGGTTGGGGCCGAAGTTGGAGACCACTCCGGTGGGCGGATTGCCGGCCATAGCGGGCGTCGGGGCCAGTAGCGCGGCCGATACCGCGAGCGGCAACGCCAGTCGATACACCCGTCGGAGAAGCCTTGTGGTCGTCGGGGAACCCTCCATGTCGGACACCTCCTGCCTTGCGGCTCGGATTATCGAGACCCCCTCCCTACCCTCCCCGCAAGGGGGAGGGAAACCTACGGCGCGCTCCATCTCGGACTATCGAGACCCCCTCCCTACTCTCCTGCAAGAGGGAGGGAAACGCAAGACGCCATCCATCTCGGATTCTCGAGGTCATGGCTGCCCTCCCCGCAGGGGGAGGGAGAAGCGGAAGAAACTACGACCCTACCCTCCTCGCAAGGGGGAGAAAAACCCAACCGGGGGAACCTAATAGATGTCTTCTTTGCGCGAGTCTTCGTCCACCTCGGGGAACTCGATGGTCTCGGTTTCGCCCTCCTCGACGGTGTGCATTCCCTCCAGCTCTTCGGACTCCGGGGCTTCTTCGTCCGTCTCCTCCGTATCCACGGCACGGGCGATCAGGGACTCCTTGGCGTAGGGACGGAACTCCTCGCGGGCCCGCTTGATGGGGAAGGACGGCTTGCCGTAGAACTTCGGGTCCTGGTAGGTCTCCCGGACGATGAGCTTGACGGCGTTGCCCTCACAGCTGGCCACCGCGCCCGTGTACTGGTTGCCGCCCTGCATGAACTTGATCAGCCGGCGACCCATGGCGTGTTCCAGGTGCCCCAGGGTCACCCCCCGAACGCTTTCCACGTTCAGGGTGTCCCCGGCGACGATCAGCTTCACCGGCTCGCCCCCGGTCACCTTGCTGCAGGGATCGGCATCGTTGTGGACGTGGAGGCCGGTCAGGATACTCTTGCCCATTTCTTCGATAAAGAGATCGACGCCCACCTGGGTCTGGCCGGTGGGGACTTGCTCCTTCCGCTCCCGCCAGGCACGCAGCTTGGCCATGTTCTTCTGGGCGATCTGGTTGAGCGGGTTCACCTTGAGGGCGCCTTCGTAGGCGGCCAGGGCGTCGTCCACCCGGCCCAGCTCGGTGTAGGCCTTGCCCAGCCGGTTGAGCGTCTCTTCGTCGGGGCCGAAGCGGTCCAGGATGGCCCGATTCAGATCGACCGCATTGGCCCATTTGCTGGCGAGGGCCACCTCGATGGCCTCATCGACGTACTGGGAGCGGGGTTTCCCCCGTTCGGCGTACTCTGCCACAGTCTTTGCCTCCCTCCTGTGCGCGTATACCCTACGGTCGGTCCAGAAGCCTTGTCAAGCGATCAAGTAGGTTTCCCGTCCTGCCACAACGTCAAACCCCCTCGGCTCTTGTGGGCCTCCCGCGGCACATTATTAAGAGGTATTAGAGACAGGCCCCTGGCGGCCAGTTTCGAATTGGACTCAAATTGACAGGGGTAGGGCAACCGTGTATAAAAGGCTCGCAATTCTGACGACGGTATTCTTGCGTCACCACAGTGAGCAAAGGTAGGAGGAGAAGCGTATGAATAGCCCCAAGTTGCTAGCCGGGCTCGCGGTCACGGGCCTGATCCTAGCGGCCTGCGGCGGGGGTGGGACGACCACCCAGACGATCAAGGGGACCATCAAGATCGGCATTGACCTGCCGGTCACTGGCGAGGATGCCTCGGATGGACTGCCGACTCAGCAGGGCGGCAAGCTGGCCATCAAGCAAAAGGGGAAGGTGTGCGGCGCCTCGAGCCACTCGGACGCCTGCTTTACCCTGTCCGCCTTCGCGCTGGACGACGCCGTCAACGGCGTCCACGATCCTAAGCAAGGCGCCGCCAACGTTCAGCAGTTCGTCGCCGACTCGGCGGTGCTGGGCATGATGGGGCCGTTCAACAGCTCGGTCGCCCGGGCCGAGATCCCGATTGCCAACAGCGTCAACCTGACGATGGTCAGCCCCTCCAACACGAACGAGTGCCTGACCCAGGAACCCGCCGACGGCCACTGCAAGGGCCAGGCGGCGACGCTTCGGAACAACAGCGGCAAGAACAACTACTTCCGGGTCTGCACCACGGACCTGATCCAGGGTCCCGCGGCGGCCGACTACGCCTACAACAAGCTGGGCAAGAAGAAGGTCTACGTCCTGAATGATCAGCAGACCTACGGGCTGGGCATCGCCCAGAACTTCGCCAGGCAATTCAAGGCGGATGGCGGCACCGTGCTCAACAATGACCTGGGCGGGTTCGACCCGACCGCCACCACCGACTTCAAGTCGAAGCTGACCCAAGCGGCGTCGCTGGGCGCGGATGTGGTCTTCTTCGGCGGAACCACCGCGACCAAGGGCGGCGTCATCCGCAAGCAGATGAAGGGCATCCTGGACGTCCCGTACGTGGCCGGTGACGGCATCTCGGGCGACCAGTTCCTGAAGGACGCGGCCCCCAACGCCGCCAACAGCTACTTCACCGTGGCAGGCCCCTATGCCAGCCAGCTGCCCACGGCCACCGCCATGATCGCCGCCTATAAGGCGGAATATGGCACCGACATCGGCGCCTACAGCGCCCAGGGCTACGACGCGGTGGGCGTGATCATCGCGGCCATCGGCCGGGCCATCGACGACGCCGGCGGCGGCATGCCGACCCGCAACCAGGTCACGGCCGAGATGCTGAAGACTACGACCTACAACGGGGCCATGGGGTCGTTCGGCTTCGACGCCAACGGCGACACCACGCTCAAGATCATCACCATCTACAAGTGGAACCCCGATACCGGGAAGTCCGACTACGCGGACCAGGTAACCGTCAAGTAGGATCCGGGCGTTGACAGCAACGGGGCAGGGCGCTGGCCCTGCCCCGTTTTTCGCTCCGGGTGGGGCCCGGCGACTCTTGGCGCTACACTTGGCAGCAACCAAAAACGGGAAGGGGACGGGTGAAGTTCTTCGTCGACCAGCTGGTGCTGGGGCTGACCAACGGGGCCATCTACGCACTGATTGCGCTGGGCTACACGCTGGTCTACGGGATCATCGAGCTGATCAACTTCGCCCACGGGGACGTGTTCACGGTCGGGGGGATCATCGGGCTCACGCTGATCGGCATTTTTCGGTTGGAGCAGCTCTCCCCAGCGCTGCTGGTACTGGCCGTGATCCTGCTCTTCGCCGCCACCATGACCATCACCGGGTTCCTGGGGGTGGCGATCGAACGGCTCGCCTACCGGCCGCTCCGCAACGCCCCGCGGCTGGCCCCGCTGATCACCGCGGTGGGGGTGTCCTTCCTGCTGGAAGGCATCCTGTTCATGATCAAAGGCGCCAACGAGATCTCCTACCCGAATCTGCTTCCGTCGGGCAAGATCGGAACGGGCGCCTTCCAGATCGGGATCACCAACCTGATCATCATCGTCATTGCCCTGGTCCTGATGGTCGGCCTGCACCAGTTCATCCAGCGCACCCGGATCGGGCGCGCCATGCGGGCGACGGCCCAGGACCGGGACGCGGCTCGCCTGATGGGCATCGACATCAACCGCACTATCGCCACCACCTTCTTCATCGGCTCGGCGCTGGCGGCGGCGGGCGGCATCATCTACGGCTTCTACTACCAGTCGATCCGCTTCGACCAGGGCTTCGAGGCCGGCCTGTTCGCCTTCACGGCCGCCGTGTTCGGCGGCATCGGCAACGTCATCGGCGCCTCCCTGGGCGGGTTCGTGATCGGGCTGATCCTGACGTTCGTGGCCGGCTACTGGTCGGGGGGCTTGCAGTGGGCCAGCGTGGTGGTGTTCAGCATCCTGATCCTGACCCTGGTCTTCCGGCCCACCGGACTGCTCGGGATGCGGGCGGCCGAGCGATGAGTCGCGCCCCGCGCGGCCTCCTCGAGCGCCTTGCCCAGCTCCCCCCGAAGAGCCTCCGGGCTTTCGCGACCGACACCCGGGTGCCCGGGATCGGCCTCGGCCTGGTCCTGGTCCTGTTTCCGCTCCTCGATCCCAACAAATCGCACGTGAACGTGGCCGCGGATGCGGGAACCTTCATCCTGCTGGCGCTGGGGCTGAACATCGTGGTCGGCTTCGCCGGGTTGCTCGACCTGGGGTACGCTGCCTTCTTTGCCATCGGGTCCTACGCCTACGCCATGCTGGCCTCCGGCCAGTTCAACATTCATATCCCCTTCTGGTTCCTGCTGCTGACCTCGGCCTTCACCGCCGCCTTCTTTGGGGTGCTGCTGGGCGCTCCGACGCTCCGGCTGCGGGGCGATTACCTGGCCATCGTCACCCTCGGATTTGGCGAGATCGTGCCGCGGGTCTTCAAGAACGCCTCCACCTACACCGGCGGTGTCAACGGGATCGTCGGCCTCGACCAGCCGAGCTTCCCCCAGGTCCTGGGGTTCCCAGGGTACAAGTTCGGGTTCAACCCCGTCCCCTACTACTTCCTGATCCTGGCCATCCTGCTGCTCTCCGTGGTCCTGATCAGCAACCTGCGCGACTCGCGGCTGGGCCGCGCCTGGATGGCGATCCGGGAGGACGAGGTGGCGGCGGCGTCGAATGGGATCAATACCGTCACCACCAAGCTGCTGGCCTTCGCCATGGGCGCCGCCTTCAGCGGCTTCGCCGGGACCTACGCGGCAGCCAAGCTCTTCATCGTCAGCCCGGACGACTTCGGCTTTGTCGTCTCCGTCTCCGTCCTGGTCATGATCGTGCTGGGCGGGATGGGGAACCTGCGCGGGGTGATCGTGGGCGCCCTGCTCATTTTCTTCATCCAGCGCTACCTGCTGATCCAGCTGCCCGGCTGGATCGCCGCGCTAACCGCCAATATCCCATTCCTGGCGAGCGTGGATGTGGCGGGGTACGTACAGCGGTCGAACTACCTGATCTTTGGCCTCATCCTGGTGTTCACCATGTTGCTACGCCCGCAGGGCCTGATCCCCAGCGCCCAGCGCAAGGTCGAGCTCGAGCTGGGAACGAGCGAGGAGGCGGTGGCGGACCTGCGGGGGTCGGCGTGAGCGCGATCCTGGAGGTCCGGTCGCTGACCAAGCGCTTCGGCGGCCTGGTGGCGGTCAGCAACGTGAACTTCAGCATCGAGGCCGGCGAGATCTTCGCCATGATCGGCCCCAACGGCGCGGGCAAGACCACCTGCTTCAACATGATCGCCGGCCTGTACAAGCCCAGCGGCGGCGAGATCGCCTTCAACGGGACCGGCATCTATCCGGACCGCGATTTCTGGGTGAACTACCTGCCGCCGCTGGCCGCCTATTACACAGCGGTAGGGGCCATCCGGCGCGCGATCGGCCTCGGCCCGGTGCCGGTCGGGCTTCGGCCCCACGCGGTGACCAAGCTGGGGATAGCCCGCACGTTCCAGAACATCCGGCTCTTCTCCTACATGACGGCCCTGGAGAACGTCATGGTGGGCCAGCACGCGAGGATGCACGCCCAGCTCTGGGACGCGCTGCTGCGGACCCCATCTTCCCAGCGCGAGGAGCGGCGGGTGCGGGACCGGGCCCGCGAGCTCCTTCGGTTCGTCGGGATCGAGCGCCACGCGGATGACTACGCGCGCAACCTGCCCTATGGCTCCCAGCGCCGACTGGAGATCGCCCGCGCGCTGGCCAGCGATCCCAAGCTGCTGATGCTGGACGAGCCCGCGGCCGGCTTCAACCCGCAGGAGAAGGCGCAGTTGATGGGGCTGATCCAGCAGATCCGCGGCCAGGGCATCACCGTCTTCCTGATCGAACACGACATGAAGGTGGTCATGGAAATTTCGGAACGCATCGTCGTCCTCGACTACGGCGAGAAGATCGCGGAGGGGCCGCCAGCCATGGTGCGCACGGACCCGAAGGTGATCGAGGCCTACCTGGGGAAGGGCGCGTGACGGTCGTGTCCACCGCGGTTCTCGAGCTCGAGGGGATCGACGTGTTCTACGGCCGCGTCCAGGCGCTCCGCGGCGTGAGCCTGCACGTCGACCAGGGCGAAATCGTGACCCTGATCGGCGCCAACGGCGCGGGCAAGACCACCACCCTGCGCGCCATCTCGGGGCTGACGCCAGCCGCCGCGGGCCGGGTCCTGCTGCGCGGCGTGGAGATCACCCGCATGCCGGCGGAGGCGATCGTGGCCAAGGGGGTTGGCCATGCGCCGGAGGGCCGGCGGATCTTCTCCCGGATGACGGTCGACGAAAACCTCGACCTGGGGGCCTTCATCCGGAAGGACGGCGCCCGCCGCCAGGACCTGGACCGCGTTTTCACGTTGTTCCCGCGCCTGAAAGAGCGGCAGCGCCAGATCGCGGGCACCCTCTCCGGGGGCGAGCAGCAGATGCTGGCCATCGGCCGGGCGATGATGTCACGCCCCAAGGTCCTGCTGCTGGACGAGCCCTCCCTGGGACTGGCGCCCATCCTGGTGGAAACCATCTTCCAGGTCATCCGCGAGGTCAACGCCGAGGGCACCACCGTGCTCCTGATCGAGCAGAACGCCCTCAAGGCGCTGTCCGTCGCCCACCGCGGGTACGTCCTGGAGACGGGCCGGATCGTGAAGGAAGGCACGGCCCGGCAGCTGCTGGACAGCCCCGACGTCCAGAAAGCCTATCTCGGCGTGTGATCGGTCCAGCACAAAGCGTAAGCTGGCGCCATGCATCTCCTCTCCGAAATGGCGGCCTACGCGATCAGTACGGCGATCACGCCCAGGAAGATCATCGCGGGCGTCGTCCTGCTGATCATCATCGTCGCGATCGGCATGTGGTGGGCCAGGCGACAAAAGCCCACACCCTAGGGTCGGGCATTCGTAAGCGCTCCGAGACCCCCCACCCTACCCTCCCCCGCAAGGGGGGAGGAGAATCGGAAGAAACTACGACCCTACCCTCCCCACAAGGGGGAGGAAGAGTAAAAGACGAGGCCCCCTCCGGGCCCTACCCGCACGGAGAGGGAGCGTAAGAGACGAGACCGCCTACTGCCCTCGCCAGGAGCCTTGAATAGCTAGCGCGTGAGCAGCGCCAGCGCCACCAGGTAGACGCATATCACGGCGAAGAGGCCGTACTCGAAGAACACGCGCCGGGTGAGCGAATCATCGAGGGCATGCAAGATGAAGCCCTGGTTGGCGTACCAGGCGAAGGCCAGCACCACCGCGACATAGGCACTGCCCTGGTTGAGGTAGGTCACCATGCCGAAGGCGAGCGCCGTCACCATCTGGGCGGTGACGAAGGCGGAGAACAGCGCCCGCCCCTCGCGCTGGGTCACCAGCCGGAAGCTGCGGTAGCCGCTGAGCAGCGACACAGTGAAGATCCAGATGAACTTGATGGCGTTGGGGAGTTCGGATTGCAGCACGAGGAAGAAGAGGGCGAGCAGAGCCAGGAAGATGGATGACTCGCGCAGGAACCGGTGCAGGGGCCGGACGCGCCCAATGCCGCGGCACAGATCAACGTAGCTACTCATATAGATCGTCACGCCCATGGCGCCCATCGCCGCGGCGTGCAACCGCCAGTCCGAGGCCAGCATGGAAAAGGAGGACGCCGCGATGACCGCCAGGGCGGGACAGGCATAGTAGTCGAGGCTGAACCAGACGGGTGTGCGGTTTCGGGCGTGCAGGAACATGAGGCCCGCAGTGGTGAAGGCCACCAGGCCGGCGGTCCCGGCCCAGACCTGGTTGGGCGCCAGCAGCTCCGACTTGAAGGCCAGCCCGATGATGACGGCGCAGGCGGACAGGAACCCGAGGTAGCGCGTTCCCAGCTTGACGGGCGTGGCGGTCGGCGCCGGAGCCAGGCGTGCACCGACCGGGCGCGCAAGCCGACGGGCAAGCGTGGTTGAGGACTGCGGCACCGCCGCCGACATGGCGCCCAGTCTAGCAGTTGAACGTGT
Source organism: Candidatus Eiseniibacteriota bacterium (assembly GCA_035635515.1). Lineage (GTDB taxonomy): Bacteria > Chloroflexota > Dormibacteria > CF-121 > CF-121 > CF-121. The sequence goes on from DASQAY010000347.1 coordinate 9,279, forward strand.
GTTTGGGGCTGGGGGAAACCCGTTCGGACGGACCCGAATCTGTATTCAAAAACATATGTTCGACGGTCGGAGCTGCCTCTGTGGAAACTGTGGATAGATCAGGCGGTGGAAGTCCCGGCCCGGCCGTATTTGTCCTCCAGCCGCACCACGTCGTCGATCTCGGGCGAACTCACCTCGAAGAACTCGCAGTCGTCGACCGCGATCATCCGGTGCTTGCGGCCGGGCACGATGCGACGCGTCATCCCCGGGGTCAACCGGTGGGTCCGCATCTGGCCCTGATCATCCTCCAGCTCCAGGTCCATGACCCCCTTCACCACCAGCAGGGTCTCATCCTTCTGCCGGTGGTATTGCAGGCTCAGCATCTCCCCGCGGTTGACGTGGATCACCTTGCCCAGGTACCGATCGGTGATGGCAAACCGATGCTCCCAGCCCCAGGGTTTGGCCACCCTGGAGCCGTCGGCGGGTCGGTCAGGCAACCTGGCGCACTCCGAGGCGATCCTCGAGCGCGGCCAGCAGGCTGTCGACTCGCTGCCGGCTGGGCGCTTCACTGTAGACCCGGATCAGCGGCTCGGTTCCGCTGAACCGGATCAGCACCCAGCTGCCGTCGGCGAGGTAATACTTGAAGCCGTCGTCGGTGCGGCTACGCTGGATGCGCTCGCCGGCCAGCTCCTGGGGCGGGTTCTTCTGCAGGTCCGCGTAGATGGCCGCCCGGCGGGCCGCGTACTCCTCGCGCTCGAGATGGATGTCGTGGCGGGCGTAGGCATGCGGCCCCACCAGGTCCTCCAGGTGCTGGAGCACCTTGGACAGGGGCTGGCCGTACTGGACGATCAGGTCGGCGACGAAGATCCCGGAGAGAATCCCGTCGCGTTCCGGGATGTGGCCCCGGAAGCCGAACCCTCCGCTCTCCTCGCCGCCCAGAATGGCGTTCACCTCGGTCATCTTGGGCCCGATGTACTTGAAGCCCACCGGGAGCTCATGGACCGTGATGCCGAAGCGTTCGCCCAGCTTGTCCACCATCGAGGTCATCGTCAGCGAGCGCACCACGTCCCCCTTCCAGCCACGCTTCTCGACCAGGTACAGCATCAGCAGTGACATGACCTGCAACTGGTTGATGAACTGGCCGCGCTCGTCGATGATCCCCACCCGGTCGGCGTCGCCGTCGTTGGCGATGCCCAGGTTGTAGCCGCCTTTGCGGATCAGGGTCTGGGCTTCATCCAGATTGGGGGGGATGGGCTCCGGATGCATCCCGCCGAAACCCGGGTTGCGCTCGCCGTGGATCTCGTCGACGACGGTGCGGCCACCCGCGAGCAGCAGCTTCAGGTACCCCTGGCCGCCGCCGTACATGGAGTCGTGCAGGATGTGGAGCCCGGCGTCCTTGAGAGCCTGCAGGTTGAGCATCCGGCCGATCTGCGCGATGTAGGCCGGCCGCGGGTCGAAGACTTCGATCAGGCCCTGCCGCTCGCCGTCCTCAAATCGCAGCTGGCGGACCTCGCCGCTTCGCTGGACGGCGGCGATCTCTTGTTCCAGGCGGCCGGTGACTTCCGGCGAGGCGGAGCCGGCGTACTCAGGCTTGTACTTGAGACCGCTGAAGTAGTAGGGGTTGTGGCTGGCCGTGACCACCACGGCGCCGCTGGCCTTCCGGTCCAGGATGGCGTAGGAGGAAACCTGGGTGGGGGAGGGCGCGTCGATGAGCAGCGCCCGCACGCCATTCCCGGCCAGTACCTGGGCCACCTCGCGCGCGAAACGGTCGGAGGCGAACCTGGTGTCGTATCCCACCACCGCCGATGGGCTCGGTTGGCTCCGCAGGAATTGGGCGATGCCCTGGGTGGCCACCCGGACGGCCTCATAAGTGAAGTCGTCGGCGATGATGCCGCGCCACCCGTCTGTGCCGAACTTGATGTCCAGGCTCTGCCCCTCGCCAGATGCCGGTCCGGACAGCGCGAAGCCGGGACCGGAGAACTGCGAAGCCGCGCTCGCCAGTAGTTTAGGGTATCCTCCAGCGTCTGCTCCAACGCAATGGTGGGCTCCCAGCCGGTCAGTTGCCGGAATTTGGTGGCATCGCCGACCAGCAACTTGACGTCGGACGGCCGCAGGCGTGACGGGTCGTTCTCCACGGTGATCTTTTCCTTGGTGAAGGACAGCAGGATGTCGAGCATCTCCTTCACCGTCCGCCGGCGGCCCGACGCAATGTTGTACACCTCGCCAAAGGTCCCGTGCTCGAGCACCAGCCAGTAGGCGCGCACCATATCGCGCACGTCCGTCCAGTCGCGGACCGGAGAGAGGTCACCCACCTTGATGACGGGTTTCCGGCGGCCCAGCTCGACCTCCGCCACCTGCTTGGCGAAGGAGGAGGTGACGAACACCTCGCCTCGGCGGGGCCCCTCATGGTTGAAGGCCCGAGTCACGACGGTCTTCAGGCCGTAGGAGTAGTGGTACTGGATGGCCAGCATCTCCTGCGCCACCTTGCTCACGGCGTAAGGAGAGAGAGGCCGCAAGACGTTTGATTCCTTGATCGGGATCTGGTGAGGCTCCACGTGGCCGTACTCTTCAGAGGACCCGGCGATGTGCACCCGCGGATCGACACCCTCGCTGCGGATGGCCTCGAACAGGTTGACCTGGCCAATGACGTTGGTGTTGAGCGTTTCGACCGGAGCTCTCCAGGAGGTGGGCACGAAACTCTGGGCGGCCAGGTGAAAGATCCGGTCGGGTTGCGTCTCGCGGATAACCAGGCGCATCGAGGACGCGTCGTTCATGTCACCTTCCAGCACCTGGATCTTGCCCTCGAGGTGCTCGATATTCTCCACCCGGCTGCGCCACCGCCTGATCCCGAAGACCTCCACCCCGGGCAGGGTGAGGCAGTAGTCGGCCAGGTGGCTGCCGGCCATCCCGGTGATGCCGGTGATCAGGACGCGCATGACTGTTCAATCGCTAGCGGCATCGGGAACCTTCTGACCTCCAGGGAGTCACGACGAGACCCCCTCCCTGCCCTGCCCACGCGGGAAATCCCGCGACCCTGACAACAGTGGCTCCCCGCAAGGGGGAGGGAAAAGACGGTGCCTCTACGGGGGAGAGGAAAGATTGCCACTTTCACAGGTATTCCTTCTTCCCCATTTGTTTCAGGCGCTCCACGATCAGGCGCACGTCCTGGGAGCGGGTCTTGGGACAGATCAGGATGGCGTCCTCGGTCTCGATTACCACCATGTTCTCCAGGCCGACCGCCGCCACCAGCTTGCGCGGCGAATGGATCATGCAGTTCCGGGAGTCGATCAGCACGTGCTCGCCTTCCACGAAATTGCCGGCCTCGTCCTGCTCCAGGATGTCGTGGAGGTCCGCCCAGGACCCGATGTCGTGCCACTCGAACTGGGCCGGCACCATCAACAGGTTGTGCGTCTTCTCCAGCACCGCCGTATCGATGGCGGCCGTGGGTAGCGCCAGGTACGCCGCCTCGGCCGCCGCCATGTCGCCCCGCCCAGTGGCGTCCCCGAAGGCGGCCAGCCCGGCGTACAGGTCGGGCGTATGTTTGGCCATCTCGGCGAAGAGGATGTCCACCGGCCAGCTGAACAGCCCCAGGTGCCAGAAGTAGTCACCCTCCGCCAAGTAGCGGTCGGCCGTCTGGAGATCGGGCTTCTCGACGAACGCGCGGACCCGATAGGCGGGGTCGCGGCCGGGGGCCTGTACCTGCTCGCCCAGCCGGATGTAGCCGAAGGCCGTGGACGGATAGGGCGGCTTCAGCCCCACGGTGACCAGCTTCCGCTCCTGTTCGGCCCACCCTGCCTCGCCATCCAGGGTCCGCAGGTAGGCGTCCTCATCGTGTCCGAGATAGTGATCGGCGTGGACTGAGATCATGGTCGCACCGGGATCGGCTCGGGCGATGGTGAAGGCGGCCAGGCCAAGGGCCGAGGCCGTCCCCCGGCGGGCGGGCTCGATGATGAACTGGCTCCGGGTCAGACCGGGCAGCTGCTCCTGGATGCTCTCCACCTGCGAGCGCTCAGTGATGACCGACACCTCGTCCGTCAGGCGGCGGACCCGGTCATAGGTCGCCTGGAGGAGTGACTGCTTCCCATGCAGGGCCAGCAGGTGCTTGGGATGCCCTTCCCGCGACCGCGGCCAGAGCCGCGTGCCACTCCCGCCGGCCAGGATGACCACGTGGCGAGCCATGCTAGCGGACCGTCCCAGGCCTAATCACGTCAGTTCCGCTCCATCACGCGCCAGTAGTCCAGGGTGTCGCGGAGGGTGCGGTCGAGTGGGATCATCGGCTGCCATCCGGTGAGCCGGCGGAATTTGGTGGCGTCGCAGCAATAGGTGCTGACCTCCACGGCGTGCGTCCGGGCCGGGTCGACCTCGACCGTGACCGGCACCCGGCTCATGGGCAGCAGGAGATCGACCACCTGGCGCAGCGAGGGCGCCTGGCCGGTGCCCAGGTTATAGACCTCGCCCGGACGTCCCTGCTCGATGGCCAGGCGGTAGGCCCGCACTATGTCCCGCACGTCGGTGAAGTCGCGGCGGGCATCCAGGTTGCCGACCCGGAGGGTGGGGGGCTGGCGACCGGCCTCCATGCGGGCCACCTGCCGGGCGAAGCTGGGGATGGCGAACGTGGGGAGCTGCCGGGGTCCGGTGTGGTTGAAGGGACGAACGCGCACCACCGGCAACCCCAGGCTGAGAAAGTACTGGAGGCCAAGCAGATCCTGCCCGACCTTCGACACCCCGTAGGGGGTCAGGGGCCGCAGGGGCGCCTCTTCGGAAATGGCCCGCTCCCCATGGTCCGGTTGCTCGCCGTACTCGTCGCCCGAGCCGACCACCAGCAGGGCCGGCGGCGTTTTCAGGACGCTGGCCGCGGCCAGCACGTTGGCCTGGCAGCCGAGGTTGGTATGCAGGGTCCCGGCCGGGTCCTCCCAGGACTTGGCCGGACTGGAGGCAGCCGCCAGATGGAAGATCCAGTGCGGCTTGACGGCCCGCATCAACTCGTCCACCGCCCGGCGGCGCAGCAGGTCGATCGGGTGGCACCGAACGCGGCGGGAGAGCTCCGCCGCCCGGGACGGGGTCGCCCCCCGGATGGCCCCATGGACCAGGTGCCCTTCGGCCACGAGCAGGTCGGCGAGATGGCTGCCGGCGAATCCGTCGACGCCGGTGATGAGGACGACCCGCCGCCCTCGGTCAGGCGTCCTGTGACTCCATCACCTGGAGCCGCTGTACGCCGGCTTCTTCCGCCAGCTGGGCCGCCTTGTCCGTCCGCTCCCAGGGGAGGTCGAGATCGGAGCGGCCGAAGTGGCCGTACACCGCCGTCTGCTTGTAGATCGGCCGCCGCAGGTCGAGCTGCTTGATGATGCCGACCGGCGTGAGGTCGAAGTATTCGTCGATCAGCTTTTCAATGGTCGCGATCGGCACCCGTTCCGTGCCGGCGGTCTCCACCAGGACCGAGACCGGTTTGCGCACGCCGATGGCGTAGGCCACCTGGATCTCGCAGCGGCGAGCCAGCCCGGCGGCCACGATGTTCTTGGCCGCGTAGCGGGCCGCATAGGCGCCGGACCGGTCGACCTTGGAGGGGTCCTTGCCGCTGAAGCAGCCGCCGCCGTGCCGGGCGTAGCCGCCATAGCTGTCGACGATAATCTTCCGGCCGGTCACGCCCGCATCCGCTCGCGGCCCGCCCAGGACGAAGCGGCCGGTCGGATTCACGTGAATCACCGTGTTGCGATCGATCATGGCCGTGGGGACGATCGGATCGATGACGGTTTCCCGGATGTCGTCTCGAATCTGGTCCAGGCTGGCTTCTTCGCGGTGCTGCGCCGAGACCACGATGGTGTCGACCCGCACCGGCCGGCCGTTGTGGTACTGGACGGTCACCTGGGTCTTCCCATCCGGCCCCAGGTAGGGCAGGGTCTCCTGCTTGCGCACCCGGGCCAGCTGCCGGGCCAGCTGGTGAGCCAGCTGGATGGGCGCCGGCATCAGCTCCGGCGTCTCATCGCAGGCAAACCCGAACATCATCCCCTGGTCGCCGGCGCCACCGGTATCGACGCCCCGCGCAATGTCCGGCGATTGCTTATCGATGGACACGATGACGCCACAGGTGTCGGCGTCGAACCCGAACCCCGGCCGGTCATAGCCGGCCTCCTCGATGGTCTGCCGGATGATGTCCCGCATCTCGACGTAGGTGTCGGTCGTGATCTCGCCGATGACGAACGCCAAGCCGGTGGTGACCGCCGTCTCGCAGGCCACTCGACCCAGCGGGTCCTTGGCCAGGATGGCATCCAGGATCGCGTCCGAAATCTGGTCGGCGACTTTGTCGGGGTGGCCCTCGGCAACCGACTCCGAGGTAAAGAGGTGGGTCCGGGCGGCTGGGCTCACCGGGTGCCGGACTCCCAGCCCTTCAGGTAGGCCTCCTGCTCGGCGGTGAGGGTGTCGATCCGGATTCCCATTGCGGTCAATTTTAGGCGAGCGATCTCACGGTCGAGAACCTCGGGGACCGGGTACACCCTGGGCTCCAGCTCGCCCGCGTGGCGGACCAGGTGTTCCAGGGCGAGCGCCTGGTTGGCGAAGCTCATGTCCATCACGGCGGCCGGGTGGCCCTCTGCGGCAGCCAGGTTCACCAGCCGGCCCTCGGCCAGGACGAACAGCCGGCGCCCGTCGCGGAGGTGATACTCCTCGACCGAGCCGCGCACGGTGCGGACGTCCTGGGCCATGCCGTCCAGCAGCTGGAGGTTGATCTCGTCGTTGAAATGGCCGGAGTTGGCCAGGATGGCGCCGCTCTTCATGGCCTGCAGGGGGGCCTCATCGATGACGTTGATGTCCCCGGTCACGGTCACGAAAATGTCGCCCTCCCTGGCCGCCTCCGCGATCGGCATGACCCGATAGCCGTCCATCACGGCTTCGAGGGCCTTGACCGCGTCCACCTCGGTCACGATCACCTGGGCGCCCATGCCCCGGGCGCGCGAGGCCAGGCCGCGGCCGCACCAGCCGTAGCCGCACACCACGAAGACCTTGCCCGCCAGCAGCACATTGGTCGCCCGGATGATGCCGTCCAGCGTGCTCTGGCCGGTGCCATAGCGGTTGTCGAAGAAGTGCTTGGTCTGGGCCTCGTTGACCGCGATGATCGGGTAGCGAAGGACGCCGTGCTCGGCCATGCTCCGCAGCCGCACCACGCCGGTGGTGGTCTCCTCGGTGCCGCCCAGCACCGATGGCAGTAGGTCCGGGCGCTCCTTGTGCAGCGCCGCCACCAGGTCGGCGCCGTCGTCCATGGTCAGGGTCGGGCGGTGGTCCAGGGCGGCGGCGATGTGCCGGTAATAGGTTTCGCTGTCCTCGCCCTTGATGGCAAAGACGCTGAGGCCGTGGTCGACTACTAACGCAGCGGCGGCCGCGTCGGACGTGGAGAGCGGGTTGGAGGCGCACAGCACCAGGTCGGCGCCGCCCGCCTGCAGGGCGAGCGCCAGGTTGGCCGTCTCGGTGGTGACGTGCAGGCAGCCCGAGATCCGCTGGCCCTTGAACGGCTGCTCGGCGGCGAACCGGTCGCGGATCTGGCCCAGGACCGGCATCTCATGGGCAGCCCAGGCGATGGTTCGGGTGCCCTCGGGGGCCAGCTTGAGGTCCCGGACATCGTAGCGCTGGGCTACCGTCGCCATGCCCCGTCCAGCGAAACCATCGCCCGCAGTTCCTCGGCCCCGGTCTCCAGGTCGGCCAGGGTGACATCGGTCATGCCGTGCACGCTGAAGTCGGTCACCGCCAGCGCGCCGAGCACGTTCCCATACAGCATGGCTTCGCGCAATGCCTGTTCGTCCGTCCGGCCGCCTCGCGCCAGTGCGCCCATGAATCCTCCGGCGAACGCATCGCCCGCGCCGGTCGGATCTTTGACCTGCGAGTGCTCCAGCAATCGGGCGGGCGCCGCAAAGACGCCCTCCGACGTAAACAGGAGCGAGCCGTATTCGCCGCGCTTGATTATAAGGGCCCGCGGGCCGAGTTCCCGAATCTGACGCACGGCCGCGATCAGGGAAGGCTGGCCGGTGAACTGCAGGGCCTCTTCGTAGGACAGCATCACGCAGTGCACTCGACGGTAGAGGCGCTCCAGGCTGGGGCTCTCGGTCTCGATCCACAGGGAGATGGTGTCGCAAGCGATGAACTCGGCCTCGGTCACCTGGTCCAGGACCTCGTGCTGGAGGCTCGGGTTGATGTTGCCCAGGAAGACAAAGCGCGAGCTCCGCACCGACTCCGGCAGGTGCGGGTGGAAGTCGGCGAACACGTTGAGGTCGGTGCGCAACGTCTGGCGGGTCTCCAGGTAGGTCCCGGAGTACTCGGCGCTCCAGCGAAAGGTCTTGCCCGGCCGACGCTGCAACCCGGTGAGATCGATGGGCCGCTGCTCCAGCAGCCGAAGGTACTGGGCCGGCAGGTCATCGCCCACCACCGCGATCAGGCGCACTGGGGCAAAATGGGATGCCGCCAGCGTGAAGAAGCTGGCCGACCCGCCCATGACGTCGGTGACGCTTTCCCGGGGCGTCTTGACCGCATCCAGCGCGATGGAGCCGACGGCCAGGATCGGTGTGGGGCTGGGCATGGGCTACTAAAATTTGATGTGCGAGACCACGTCGTACTCCGCCAGGTGGTCAACCCCCTTGAGGAAGCGGAGCTCGATCAAGAAGGAGATGCCCACCACCTGGCCGCCCAGCTGCTGGACCAGCCGGGCCGTGGCGCGGGCCGTGCCCCCGGTGGCCAGCAGATCATCCACGAT
>DASQAY010000348.1:0-4008 GCA_035635515.1 Candidatus Eiseniibacteriota bacterium
ATTGGCATCGTTTTCACCCCGCTGATCGCGCGGACCGTCCGGGCGGCGGTGCTGGCCGAGCGCGAGCTGGAGTATGTGCAGGCGGCGCAGCTCCGGAAGGAGAACGCCCTGTACACGATGTTCGTCGAGATCCTGCCCAACGTTCTGCCGCCGGTGCTGGTCGAGTTCACGGTGCGCCTGGGCTACGCCATCTTCGTGACGGCCACGCTGTCCTTCCTGGGCTTCGGCATTCAGCCGCCAGCTCCCGACTGGGGCCTCACCATCTTTCAGCAATACATCTATCTGATCGGCGGGGCCTGGTGGCCGGCCCTCTTCCCGGCGTTTGCCATCGCCAGCCTGGTGATCGGCGTCAACCTGGTGTCGGACGGCCTGGTGCAGGTCTTCGGCAGGTCGTGAGCCAGGCAGCCGCGCCCCCGCCGGTCCTGGACGTCAACGACTTCAGGCTGTCCTTCCGCGTGCGCGGCAGGGACCGAACGGCCATCCGGGGCGTGTCCTTCACCGTCGGGCAGGACGATTCCTACGGCCTGGTGGGCGAGTCGGGATCCGGCAAGTCGACCATCGCGCTGGCCATCGTCCGCTACCTGCCGCAGAACGCGCGCATCACGGGCGGGTCGATCCGGGTGGCTGGGCAGGACCTGGTGGGCATGCACGACGCCGAGCTGCGCAAGCTGCGGGCGTCGACGGTCTCCATGGTCTACCAGAACCCGGGCTCGGCGCTGAACCCCTCGATCCACATCGGCAAACAGGTGGTCGAGGTCTTCCGGATCGCCGGCTTGGGGAAGGACGAGGCCCACGACCAGGCGCTGGCCATGCTGAAGAAGGTTCGCATCGCCGACCCCGACCGGGTGATGGAGCGCTACCCGCACCAGCTTTCCGGCGGGATGCAGCAACGCGTCGTGATCGCCATGGCGCTGGCCAAGAACCCGGCGCTGCTGATCCTGGACGAGCCCACCACCGGGCTGGACGCCACCGTGGAAGCCGAGGTGCTGGACCTGATCTCGGCGCTCCGCCGCGAGTACGGGACCAGCATCCTGCTGATCAGCCACAACCTCGGTCTGATCGCCCGCCTGTGCGGCCGGATCGGGGTGCTCTACGCCGGCCGGCTGGTGGAAGAGGGGTCGTGCGACTCCCTGTTCGCGGACCCGCGCCACCCGTATACGGTCGGGCTGCTGCGGGCCATTCCGCGCTGGGGGATGAGCAAGACACAGGGCGTGCTCGACACCATCCCCGGGCTGCCGCCGCCGGTGGGGGCCAACATCCCGGCCTGCGTGTTCGTGGACCGGTGCGGCCTGGCCCAGGACATTTGCCGCGAGAAGGAGCCGCCGCTCTTCGACCTGGGCAACAGCCGCTGGAGCCGGTGCTTCTTCTACGAACGGGCCAACCTGCTCCCGGTGCACGAGCCGCCCGTACGGGTCCGGGCGCCCCGGCATGGCGAGGCGCAGACGCTGATCAAGGTCGAGCATCTGAACAAGACCTTCCGGCACGAGGGCCAGAGCTTGAAGGGCGTGGTCGACGTGTCGCTCGTCATTCGCCAGGGCGAAGCCCTGGGCCTGGTGGGCGAGTCGGGCAGCGGCAAGACCACCCTGGCGCGGGTGCTGTTGGGGCTTACCGCGCCGGACAAGGGATCGGTGCTGGAGGTGGAGGGCCACGCCCTGAAACCCGAGATCGGCGACCGCCCGAGAGACCAGGTGCGGGCCCTGCAGATGGTGTTCCAGAACCCGGGCGGCTCCCTGAACCGGCGCCACTCGGTGCGCCGCATCCTCGGCCGGGCCCTCTCCCGGTTGATCGGCCTGGTGGGCCGGGCTCGCGAGCGCCGGATCCTGGAGCTGGCCCAGTCGGTGCGCCTGGACCGGTCGCTGCTGGACGTCTGGCCCGACCAGCTGTCCGGCGGACTCAAGCAGCGGGTGGCCATCGCCCGTGCCTTTGCCGGCGAGCCGCGCCTGGTGGTGGCGGACGAGCCGACCTCGGCTCTCGACGTCTCGGTCCAGGGCGCCATCCTCAACCTGCTGGTCGACCTGCAGGCGGAGAAGGGCGTCACCTATCTGTTCATCTCCCACGACCTGGGCGTGGTCCGCTACCTCTCCGACCGGATCGCCGTCCTCTACCTGGGGCGGCTGATGGAAGTCGGCGATGCCGAGACGGTCTTCACCGGGCCCCATCATCCCTATACCGAGGCGCTCCTGTCGGCGGCGCCCGTGGTGAAGGGTGAACAGCGCACGCGGATCCGCCTGCACGGCGAAGTGCCCAGCGCGGCCTCGCCGCCGACGGGGTGTGTCTTTCACACGCGGTGCCCGCGCTTCATCGGGGACATCTGCGTCAATGTCGAGCCGCCGCTGCTGGAGGTCGAGCCGGGGCACATGATGAGCTGCCACATCCCCATCAGCGAGCTGCGAAAGATGCAACGGCCCGAGGCCGGCGTGCCGGTGCCCACCGAGCGGACGACATGAAGATGCTGGCGGCGGTGCTCGAGCGGACCGGCGGGCCGGTGGAGGTCACCGAGGTGCAGCTGGCGCCCCCCGGGCCGGGCGAGGTCCTGGTCCGGCTGCACGCCAGCGGGGTGTGCCACAGCGACCTGAACGCCGTCGACGGCACCTCCGAGACGCGCTGTCCGGCGGTGCTCGGCCACGAGGGGGCGGGCATCGTGGAGGCGGTGGGCGCCGGCGTGCAGCTGCGTCCCGGCACCCACGTCGCCCTGTCGTGGATGCCGTCCTGCGGCCGCTGCGAGGAATGCGTGCGCGGCCTCACGCACCTCTGCCGAACAGCGTGGGCGGCGATGGGCCACGGCGGCCTGCTCGACGGGACGCCGCGCCTGTCGCGCAACGGCTCGCCGGTCTACCACTATTCCTTCCTGTCGACCTACGCCCAGGCGGCGGTGGTCCCCGAGGCCAGCTGCGTGCCGATCCCGGACTCTGCGCCCTTCGATGTGGCCGCCCTAGTGGGCTGCGCAGTGTCGACCGGCGTGGGCGCAGTGTGGCACACGGCCGGAGTGCGGCCGGGCGAGCGAGTTGCCGTGTTCGGCTGTGGCGGGGTCGGCCTGAGCGCGGTGCTGGGCGCCCGCAGTGTGGGCGCGGTGCCCATCGTGGCGGTGGACGTTTCAGAGGACAAGCTCCGCAAGGCCACCGAACTGGGCGCCAGCCGAGCCGTGCGCTGGGCCGGGACGCCCGAAGCCACCGCCGAGGCGGTCAAGGGGGCGTCGGGCGGCGGCGTCGACTACGCCTTCGAGGCCACCGGCCGACCGGAAGCCATGCTGGCGGCCTTCCTGTCGACGCGGCCGCGGGGCGCGGCGGTGCTGATCGGGATCTCGCGCGCGGATGCGTTGCTGTCGTTGCCAACCATCCAGATCCCGCGCGCCGAGCGCCGGATCCTGGGCAGCGCCTACGGGTCGGTGAGCCCCCATCGCGACTTTCCGGCCATCCTGGCGCTGCACGCCGAGGGCCGCCTGCCCCTGGAGCGATTGATCACGCATCGGCTGCCGTTGACCGGCGCGCCCGAGGCGCTGGAGCTGGTCCGCGGCGGGATCGCCGTGCGCGCCGTGTTGGACCTGGAGGACCACGGCGCATGAAGAAGCGCGTCACCCGGCGCCCGGCAGGCGACCTCCTGGACGGCCGGATCGGCGAGGCCTGGTCGGGGGTGGCGCCCAACGGCAGTCACATCAACGTGGTGCTGGGGCGGCGCGGGTCGCCCACCGCCGCGGCCATCGCCGGCGCGCTGGCCACGCCGCGTCCCGGGCACGTGCCCTTTCTGGCCTGCATCGAGCCGGGCACCGTGGTCCGGCCGATCACCGTAGTGGTCAACAAGTCGAGCCTCGGCGAACCCACCCTGGACCGCATCACCTGGGGCGCCGCCCAGCTCGGCATCGCGCAGGGCGTGCTGGATGCCGTGGCCGACGGGGTGCTGCCGGCCGAGGAAGTCGATTCGCTGGTCCTGCTGGTGGCGGTCTGGGTGGATCCGAAGGCGCACCAGGAGGCGACCGTGAAGGCCGCCAACCGGGCCGCCATGCGGGCAGCG
>DASQAY010000349.1:0-1751 GCA_035635515.1 Candidatus Eiseniibacteriota bacterium
CGATCGCGTGGTGACCTGGGTGACCGAGCGCGGGATGGTGGCGGAGCTGAGCCAGGGTGAGACGGCGGCACCCGCCGCGATTACCGCCTGGCTCGCGGTTCTGGCCTCGCGCTACGGCCCCAACCCGCTCGTCTGGATCAAGCCGGACAACGAGCCCAACTGCGAGAGCGGGGACCAATCGAAATGCACCGACTGGACCCTCTGGCAGCACCAGCAGTCGAGTTACGTCCGGACCCTGCGCGGCGCCGGTTATACGGGCCCGATCGTGGTCAACTGCATCGGCTGGTCATGGGATTGCTCCCAGATCCCGGCGTTCCCACTCGGCGACGCCAACCTGGTCTACGGCGCCCACCGGTATGGGGCAGGCGCGACCACCTGGGACGCCTCCCAACGCGCACAGGCCGACCGGCTCTGGGCCGACCTGGCGCGATCCGTGCCGGTGATAGTGGATGAGGTCGGCACCCAGAACCCGCCGGTCAGCCCGCTGACCTGGAGCCAGGGATTCCTGGCGTATGTCACCGACTGGGTGCGCCATCGAGGCGGCGCCGGGTGCATCGCGTTTGTCGACGCCTGGAGCGATGCCAACACCATGACCGATCCGGCCACCGGGGGATGGAATCGCTGGGGTCAGACCTTCATCGAGAGCTACGTGAGACCGGTGTCGCGGACGTAGCTCGCATCGGGCCCGGCTCGCCTTCCAACGAATGCCGGCGCCCGCAGGCCGGGCAGCTGCCGTCCTGGAGCAAGCCTCCGCCGCACTCGCAGACATAGCCGACCAGCCGGGCGGGGTTTCCGATGACGAGGCCGTGGTCCGGGACGTCTTTGGTCACCACCGCGCCGGCGCCCACCATGGCAAACCGCCCAATGGAAACCCCGGGCAGCACCGTGCAGCCGCCCCCAATCGACGCGCCCTCCGCCACGGTTACGCCGCTGACCGTCCAATCGTCCTCTCGTTTGAGGTCGCCAGTCGGGGTGGTGGCTCGCGGCCGCTTGTCATTCAGCAGGCAGGAATGCGGCCCCACAAACACGCCGGAATCCAGGTGGGCGCCCCGAAAGACGGAGACCCGGTTTTCCAGTTTGACCCGGTCGCCAATCACCACCTCCGCGTCGACATACACGCCCTTGGCCAGGATGCAGTCACGACCGATGCGGGCACCCGCCCTCACCTGGGCCTCGTTCCAGACCCGCGTGCCCTCCCCCACGGTGGCCTGCGGGGAAACCTCCGCGGTCGGATGAATCAGGACCGGGTCGGGCATCTTACCAATGCTCCTTTCGCGCCAGCACCAGGTAGTGCCATCCGGCCGACCGGATCCCTGGCACCCCCCGGTCGGCCAGCCTTTGGCAGCCCCGCTCGAGCGCGGCTCCCAGCCGCCGCGCCACCACGCGCCGGTGGAAGAGCGTCAGCGGACCGAAGCCGCAGGTCATGCTCCGCATCTTCCGGAGTCCGGCGCTGGCGAGCATCTGGTCGGTGTCTCGTCGACGGTCGGCACGAGGCACCCAGGCGGGAGGAGGGGTAGGCTTGTTCAGCGCCCGCTTCGCAGCGCGTTTGATCGGAGCGAGCAGCGGGTTGCGCAGGGGGTCTAGCCGGTCGACCAGGCAATCGCGGTTGTCGGCGCTTATGATCAGCCATCCACCGGGCTGCAACACCCGCGCCATCTCACTCACCGCCCTGGCCGGTGAGTGCAGCCAGGGAAGCACGCCCAGGGCAACGACCAGCCCGAAGGTTTCGGCGGCGAATTCGAGCGCGTGCG
>DASQAY010000350.1:0-3209 GCA_035635515.1 Candidatus Eiseniibacteriota bacterium
CGATCGATGAATTCCTGAATCCGTCCACCCGCGTGTTCGACCGGGTAGTCGACCAGCTGGCTCCCGAGCTGCGCGACGGGGCGCTGCTGGTGCTGCGGAGCACGGTGTATCCGGGAACCACCGACTTCGTCCACGCGCGCCTGCAAGCCCGAGGCCGGCCGGTGGAGGTGGTCTTCTGTCCCGAACGGATCGCGGAGGGCCATGCCCTGGAGGAGATCGGCCTCTTTCCGCAACTGATCGGTGCCAGCAGCGACAGCGGCTTCGAGCGGGCCCGGACTCTCTTCGACAAGCTGGATGTGGAGACCCAACGCACCACGCCCACCGAGGCCGAGCTGGCGAAGCTCTTGACCAACGCCTGGCGATATATGAAGTTCGCCATCGCCAACCAGTTCTTCGAGATTGCCCATCGCGCCAACGTGGACTATGGCCGCGTCCTGGAGGCAGTCCGCCACGCCTATCCGCGGGCGGCTGACCTGCCTGGACCTGGCTTCGCGGCGGGTCCGTGCCTGCTCAAGGACACCATGCAGCTGGCGGCGTTCTGCCCCGATCACTTTCCCCTCGGACACTCGGCCATGCTGATCAACGAGGGGCTGCCCGGCTACATCATCGACACCCTCAACCACCGCCGGTCGCTCGACGGCCGCACGGTCGGGATCCTGGGCATGGCGTTCAAAGCCGAGTCCGACGACGCGCGCAGCTCCCTGAGCTACAAGTTGAAGAAGCTGGCCACCTTCAAGGGGGCCCGGGTCCTGTGCACGGATCCCTATGTCCAGGACGCGACCCTGCGCCCGCTGGACGAGGTGCTGCGGGACGCCGACGTGTTGATCGTGGCCGCCCCGCATTCCATCTATCGGGCAATCGAGCTGGACGGGCGCGAGGTGGTCGACGTCTGGGACCTCTTCGGACGCGGCATCCGGTTGTGAAGATCCTGGTCACCGGATCCGCGGGCTTCATCGGTGGCTACCTGGTCCCCGAACTTCTTGGCGCCGGCCACCAGGTGATCGGCGTCGACAACTTCAGCAAGTACGGGCCGATCTCCAGGACCTACGACCACGACCCCGGGTATCGCTTGGTCCAGGGCGACGCGAAAGACGTCGGGCTGCTCACTGAGCTGGCCGGCGAGTGCGACCAGCTGATCGCGGCGGCCGCCATGGTGGGCGGCATCAGCTACTTCCACGAGTTCGCCTACGACCTGCTGGCCGAGAACGAGCGCATCGTGGCCGCGGCGTTCGACGCCGCCATCCATGCCTTCCGGCACGGCCGGCTGCAGAAGATCACCGTCCTGTCCAGCAGCATGGTGTTCGAGCGAGCCACCGTCTTCCCCACGCCGGAGGGGGCCGAGTTGTCGAGCCCGCCGCCGATTTCGGCGTACGGATTCCAGAAGCTGGCCGCGGAATATTTCGCCCGGGCGGCATGGCTGCAGCACCAGCTGCCCTACACGATCATCCGGCCCTTCAACTGCGTCGGGATCGGCGAGCGTCGGGCCCTGCGCGACAGCGACATCCGGAGCGGCAACGTGAAGCTGGCGCTCAGCCACGTGGTGCCCGACCTGGTCCACAAGGTCCTGGCGGGCCAGAATCCCCTCCACATCCTCGGCGACGGGAGCCAGGTCCGGCACTACACGTATGGCGGCGACCTGGCGCGCGGCATCCGGCTCGGCGTGGAGTCGGCGGCGGCCAAAAACGAAGACTTCAACCTCTCCACCGCGCAGTCCACCACGGTGGCCGACCTGGCCCAGGTCATCTGGCGGAAGGCCCACGGGACCAGCAACAGTCCGCTGCGGCTGGCGCACGATCCGCCCTATCCCTACGACGTCCCGCGCCGCGTGCCGGACGTGCGCAAGGCCCAGCGCTTGCTGGGCTTCACCGCCACCACCACCCTGGACCAGATGCTCGACGAGGTGATCCCCTGGATCACCCACGAGATGTCGGTGGGGCGGATTTAGGTGGCGCCGCGCGCTGACGACCCGGTCGTCTCCATCATCCTGCCGGTCTACAACGAGGGCGACAATATCGTGTCGGTGCTCCGCCACCTGAGTGCCTCGCTGGCGGCCCGGCCGCGCCAGGTCCTGGTCGTGTACGACTTCGACGCCGACACGACGGTCCCGCCGGTCAAAGCCCTGCAGGCCGAGATGCCCGAGGTGCAGCTGCAGCGCAACCAGCTGGGCCGGGGCGTGCTGAATGCGATTCGGACTGGCTTCGCCGTCTCGACCGCCCCCTACGTGGTGGTCATGATGGCCGACGGGTCAGACGAGCCGGAGGCCGTGGACGGCATGCTGGCCCTGGCGCGCGCCGGGGCAGATGTGGTCAGCGCCTCCCGCTACATGCGCGGGGGGCGCCAGGCCGGGGGGCCGAGGCTGAAGGGGCTCCTGTCGCGAGCCGCCGGGCTGTCCCTCCATCGGCTGGGTGCCCTGCCCATTCACGACGCGACCAGCAACTTCCGCCTCTACAGCCGCCGGTTGCTGAACCGGGTCACCATCGAATCGTCCGGCGGCTTCGAGCTAGGGCTCGAGCTGACCGTCAAGGCCCACCTGCTGGGGATGCGGCTGGCCGAAGTCCCCACCACCTGGCGGGACCGGCAAAAGGGGCAGAGCCGCTTCCGCGTCTTTGCCCTCCTCCCCCACTATCTTCGGTGGTACGCCCGGTGCCTGGCGGCCCGATTCATCCCCCGCCCGCTCCCGCTAACCGACTGACCAGCCAGCCAACTCAGCCTGGATGCCGGCGGACTCGAGCCGGGATGGCCAGCAGCGCGAGGAACATCGCCGACGAGTCCCAGATGGGATTGACCCGGCTCTGGGGGCTGTTGATCCAGCGGGTGGGCACCTCCACGATGGTATAGCCGAGGGCGCGGGCCCGGTAGAGCACCTCCACGTCGAATCCAAACCCGCGCGTCTGCAGCGGCGGGAACACCCGGATGGCCACCTCCGCCGAGAAGGCCTTGAAGCCGCACTGGGTATCGTGAATGCCGGCCAGCACGAAGGTCTGCACCAGCTTGTTGAAGATCTTGCCCATGGTCTCCCGGTACCACGGTTGGTGGAGCTCGATCTGCGACTCCTTCAGGCCGCGCGACGCGATGGCGACCCCGGCTCCGTTCTGCAGGGGCTTGAGCAGGAGCTCGATGCCCTCGATGGGCACGCTCAGGTCGGCGTCACTGAACACGCGATAGCGCCCGGTGGCCGCCGCCATCCCCAGCTGGACCGCCCGGCCCTT
>DASQAY010000351.1:0-24900 GCA_035635515.1 Candidatus Eiseniibacteriota bacterium
CGGTTTCGGCCAAGCCAGGGGAGCTCTTCCAGAGCGTTTACCAGCGAGCAGCCGAGGGTAAGAAGCCGGTAGCGTCCGCGCGGGACGCGCTCGCCGTGGCTCTCTCTCGAACAGGCCCGTGCGTGCGGCCTATCTGGTTCGGGAAAGGAGGAGCCATCAATGGCAACCGGGACTATCAAGAAGCTCGTGTCCGAGCGCGGATTCGGCTTTATCGCCGCCGAAGACGGGCGCGATTACTTCTTCCATCGGAGCGGCGTCGACAGCGATTTCGACCGCCTGCTCGGTGGTGAGAAGGTCCAGTTTGAGGTTGAACCCAGCCCCAAGGGACCACGCGCCAAGAACGTCCGCCTCGCCGCGTAAGACCGGCAGTTCGGAGCCAGAGCCCTGCGCCACCCGGCGTGGGGCTCTTTGCGTAATTCGCGTACTTCATTGCTCCCATCGCTTGGGGGACGACCGGAATTTCTTCTAGGGGCTTGGCGAAGCGGTCCGCTGCCGAGCGGCGATCAGGATGCGCTGCCGGATGCCGAACACGGCCAGAACTGCCGCTCCGAGTCCGATGGCGACCCCGAGGAGACCAATCAGGATCAGGACAGGCTGAAACCTCGGTATGGCGTTCACCAGCAAAACCGCGGCCGGGATACCGGCCAGCACCACCACCGCGGCAGCCAGCCAGATCGTCATCAAGGTGACCCGAGCCGTGCGCAGGGATCCCCCGGGCGGCCGGGAGTACATCAGGATCATGAACAGATCGGCGATTGGCAACAGCATCAGCTGGATGCGGTCGAGAGGCGTGACCTCCGGCGGGGTCAACCGGCCGGACATCCGCTCCATGTACTGGCGAAGGCGCTGCCGCCACATCTCCCTCCCGTAACGCGCAACCGCCGCGCGGCATGCGGGCGGGAGACGGCGGTTACCGGGCGGCCTGACGCTGCTGGACGACGAGTAGTCCGAACAGCAGCAGACTGATCACCGTTCCAAGCGGGACATACCAGAGGCTCAAGACCGCTGCCAGAACCATCGCCCGCCACCCCCACCGCGCTCCGAGCCCGTACGCGAGGATGACCACCAGCCAGGCCACGCCGTAGGCCGCGAAGATCCCCTTCATGAGGGTGGAGCGCGGCGGGACCCCAATCGCGGACACAATGGCCGACCACGGTCCCAACTGCCCCGCAAAGCGGCCGCTGCCGGGCGTGATGTAGTCGCCGACGATCAACGCCCGGATGCCATCGAGCGCCATGTAGCCGGCCTCACTGAGAGCGAGCACCACGATGACCGGGCGCAGCCAATGGGTCACGCTATCCCCGGATGAGTATCATCGGAACCACGATGGCCCGCGTCCTGGTCGTGGAAGACGAGCCCAACATCGGCACCATTATCGTCTTCAAGCTGGAGCGGGAGGGCCACACCGTCACCTGGGTGACGGAGGCCACGCGGGTCGCCGCTGCAGCGGTGGCGTTTCGCCCGGACCTGGTGCTGCTGGACTCAACCCTGCCGGATGGCGATGCCTTCCTCCTGCTGGAGCGCCTCGTCCCTGACCATCCGGTCGTGATGCTGACCGAGTTCCGCGACGCGGCAGCGCCCGAGCGCGCGCGTCGCGCCGGCGCGGCGGCCACCGTCGAGAAACCGTTCAAGCCAACCCAGCTCGCCCGGTTGGTGGCGCAGCTGGCACCGGTCGCCTCGGCATGATCACCGTCCTGGCCCGCAAGGATGGCGCCGCGCTGGTGATCCGAGACCAGGCGCTTGGCATTTTTACCGGCAAAGGCTTCACCCCGGTGGACTTCAAACCCGAGCTGGCGATGAAGCTGGCCGCGCGGCTCAAGTACACCCCCGTGGTACCGCCGCTGCGCATGGACGAGCCCGAGCTGGCCCGGTTTTTGGCTGGCCCAGACCGGGTGTAGTCAACTTGTGACCGCCGCTGCACGTCCCCGGGACGGGCAGCTGGCAAAGGACCCCGGAACGGCGCGTTATCCCCGCATGGCCGCGGTCACCGAAGTCGAACGTCTCCTGGAGAGCGGACTGGCGGCCGAGGCCGGGGGGAACGTCCGCGAGGCGCTGATCCGGTACGAGGCGGCGGTGAAGAGCGCGCCCGAAGCGGCCAGGCCTGCTCTGCGGCTGGGAACACTCTGCCACCGTCTGCGCGACCACGAACGCGCCCGCCAGTTGCTGGACCGGGCGGCGGGGCTCGACCCCAACGATCCCGAGATCGCCTTCCGGTTGGGCGCCACCTGCGATGCCCTCGGCGACCGCGCCGCGGCCACGGCCTCCTACGGCCGGACCATGGCGCTGGCGCCAGCCGGCTGGCAGACCTGGTTCCTCATCGGCCGGCAGCATCGCCAGTTGGGTCGCGCGGAGGTCGCGCAGGCCGCCTACCGACGAGC
Organism: Candidatus Eiseniibacteriota bacterium; assembly: GCA_035635515.1. Classification (GTDB taxonomy): domain Bacteria; phylum Chloroflexota; class Dormibacteria; order CF-121; family CF-121; genus CF-121. The sequence continues at coordinate 2,379 of DASQAY010000351.1, forward strand.
GCTGGGCATCATCCCCGACCAGCCGGACGTGCTGGCCGAGCTGGGCTCGCTGCTGCTCGAGATCGGACGTCCCGAGGAGGCACTCCCGTACCTGGAGGCGGCGGTGAAGGCGACCCGGACCGATGCCGGGCTGGCACTGCAGCTGGGGCTGGCTTACCTGCAGCACGACGACGTGATCGCCGCCCAGGCAGTGTTGCTAGATGCCAAACATCTCGACCCCGCGGACCGCTTGGTTGACAAAGCGTTACAGGATCTTGCCAACCACAAGAAGCGCGCGCGCCGAAATCGCAAGGCTGCCTGACGGCTTGTTAGATCGGCTGTAAGTGCTCGCTGCTAGCCTCATCGTGCGCAGTACGACGACCCCCCTCCTCCCCTTCGAAGGCCGCGCCCCACGCGGCCTTCTTCTTTTATAGCCCGGATCCGCCGATCGGACGACGCAGATTGGGATGCGGGGCGAGATGAGCGGAAGGAGGCGACGAGCACGCGCAGGCGCGCACCCGTCGGTGCGTAACTAAGCGCGCGCAGGAGACGACGCCCCGATCGCTCGTCCCGCGCCCAAGATGCAAGTTCGACTCGGTGGATTCGGGCTTATCAGGGCGGGGCCTATGCCCCCGGCGGGGACTCCGCCTCCGTCCAGGCCGGCTCCAGCTCCGAGTCGAGCACATGTTCCTGGGCCCAGATCCGTCGGAGGATGGCGGCCGACGAGGCGTAGGTCGAGTCCAGCCCGTAGTAGGACAGCCCGCGAGCACCGAGCGTGCGGGCCTGGGTGTACGGCGTGTCAGAGGCGTAGTGCAGGACCCCCACGTCGAAGGGCAGCCGGGTGAAGTTGATGTTCTCCCGCACCGGGTAGCGCGACGACTCGCTGGTCTCGTAAATGGCATCGAGATAGGGGCCGGCTTCCATCTCCACGACCGTGAAGCTTTCGCGATGGTAGAAGTCGAGGTATCCGCGATTCTGCAGGAACGTGCCGCGCACGGTCACCGCCCGCTGGTTATCCAGCGCCGACCCGTACACGAGGAAGGGCGCCACGCTGTTGAAGCTGAAGCAGTTGTCCAGCCAGTAGGTGTTCTCCGAATGCTCGTCGTAAACCACATTCGAGATCATGATGTCCCCGATGCTGGCGTTGAGCGTGGCCGCCTTTCCCAGCACATAGACGCCCCGCAGCTGATCGATGCTCTCCGTGACCACTCGCAGGATGTTGTAGGAGGCCTGCCCCAGTGGATAGTTGATGTTGAGGATGACGGCGGGGGATTGGCGCAATCGCTCGCTCGCCGGATGCCCCAGGCGTGGGTCCAGGGCGGCGGCGTCCAGCCGGTCCAGCACCATCACCTGGGCGGCTACGTCGAGGCCGGCCCGGCTGGCCAGGAAGTAGATACCGCGCTGCTCCTCTTCCTGGGTGCGGGCGGCCCGCAGTGTGGTGGCGTCTGGCGACTGTCCGTAGTACACGCGGGCGGCGTAGTAGAGGAAGTTGTCCCAGTTGCCCCGCGACTGGCGCTGGCGCAGCTTGCGCAGCTCCGGCACCAGCTCCAGGTTGTTCGTCTGCTCGATGAATCGGACAATCTCGTCCTGGTGGCGGCGGGCCGAGCCGCTGAGCAGGTTGACCAGGCTGTGGGTGTTGCTGGACACGAAGTAGATGGGGCGACCTTCCAGGCCCTCGGTGCGGAGCAACGACTGGATCGGCTCCCACCAGCGCCGGGTGGTCTTGGAGTACCCGACCTGGGTGCCGCCCAGCATCCGGATGGTGCAGTTCTTCTCTTCCGCCTTGATCGCCTGCAGGCTGCGGAGGAGGTCGGAACCCCGGATCTCTTCCAGCCGGATCCAGTCGCCCTCGGAGATGCCCAGGCGCTCGGCCAGGGCCAGCTGGTCCGCGACCGGCATGCCGGCGGGCAGCTCCTCGGGCTGCAGCAGCTCGTGCATCTTGTTCCACTCGATCTGGAAGGCCACCAGCTGGGGTACCATGTCGTCCACGTCGGACGGGCTGGCGATGAAGGCCGCCAGGGTCTCGCGACCGTCGTAGTAATAGCGCCGCCGGCGCCCCGGGGCGCTCTGCATCTCCCAGCTCTGGACATCGACGTGCAGCATCCGCTCGAAGAGCTCGGCCGACTGGCCGAGGATCACTCGCCGGACGCTCATCATGCAGGGCGGTAGGCGGCGCAGCGCGTAGATGAAGGCGCCGGCATCGACCTCCGGCTCGCCCGCCTTCGGGTGGAGGCTGGACCCCATGCCGATATGGGTCTGCTCCAGCACCCGGATCTTGGTTTCGCCCGAGCTGCGCAGCAGCGTGTTGTAGGTCCGCACGTAGACCTCGACGTTCTCGCGCGCCGGATGGGGTTGCTCTTCGCTCGCCAGGTACGCCATTGCCGGTATTATCCCGCTGGGTCCAACAAGCTTGTGGCACGCCCGAAACCCGGCCTGACCGCGCTGATCGCCACCCGGCTCACGGAGCTGGCGATCGCGACCGACCACGAAATGGCTGGGAAGCTGCACCGGCTTCGCCTGACAGTTGCCCAGATGCGAGTGCTGCTGGCCCTGTCCGACGAGCGCGTGGCGCAATCGGCGCTGGCCAGGACTCTGCATTGCGATGTCAGCAACCTGACCTCGCTGTTGCGCCGGCTAGAGCGACGGCGGCTCATCACCCGATCGGCCGCCGACCACGACCGTCGCTACAAGCCGGTGTCCCTCACCCTGGCCGGCCGCCGCATGCAGCAGCGCCTGCTTCCCATCCAGGCGCAGGTGGCAGCCCGGCTGTACGGTCACTTGACCCGGCGGCAGCAGCGACAGCTCTACGACCTGGTCGCACAGCGCGGCTGAGCCGGAATCCCCCAGGTGGACCACGCAGATTGGCGAGTCCCGTCGGGCGACCAGGTCGGCTGGAAGTCGTTAGTCGGGCACGTCAGTCGAACCAGGTCATAACCCACGCTACCGATGACATAGATCTGGTCGATACCAGCACCGCGTCCGGTGAAGGCGATAAGGCAGACAGCACGATGAGTGAGAAAACGTTTCGGCGGCGCCCCCGCCACGGCATGGGTGGTGTTCAACGCCGCTGAGTCCGCTGAACGGCGAATACGATCACACGGGGTCAATGATTAACAACTCTTTACGAAATTTACTTGCCACCCTCGGCAATTGAGACGACCATGACCGACAGCCAACCATTCGAGTCGGAGGAAAGCTCCTGGATCATGTACGAAACCATTCGAGAGGAAACATGGCGACAGCGTCACGAGGTGTTGCAGCGAAAGGCTGCTGAAGCCGAGCGGAAGCTCAGCCTCTATGCGCTCGACAACATTCTCTGGAATCTGGAGGAACTCAACCTCAAAGAGCGCACCATCGTCCCGGATGACGTGGTCGAACAGCTGACAGCCTACGGCGTGCCCTATCAGCCGTCGGTGCGGATCCCGGACCTGATCGAGCTGGTCTTCACCAGGCAAGAGCACTACATGAACGTTGAGCCCGAGGACCCCGGCCGGGTGCCGACCCTGGAGGAGCTGGAAGCCTACTTCGAGGAATCGCGCGTCGCCTGACGTCGATCAACGCTTAAGCGAGAAACGCCGGCCGCCAGGCCGGCGTTTTCGTTTCCGGAGGGGCTATAATGGCGCCCTCACAACGCCCGCTCTCAATGGAAGGGGAGGTGGTGCCGGTCATCATTCGCACAAGTCAATAGCTCGACAGGTGGCTCACACGAGCTGAAAAGGGAAGCCGGTGCGATGCCGGCGCGAACCCGTCACTGTGACTGGGGAGCCCTCCGACAGCGGTCCACTGAGGCGAAGGCCTTGGGAAGGAGTCGCGAGGTGCGCCGATCCAGAAGCCAGGAGACCTGCCTGCCGGGATTCGACGTCGACCCTCTTCGAGGCTGAGAGGGAGATGCACACAACATCTTCGGCTCCCCTTCGGAAGGATCGGGAGCTTTTTGTTTGCACTCCGATCGGCCTCCAGCGGTCATTACTTCCCTGGAGGTTTCTATGCGTCGGATCACACTCGCCGCCATCAGCGCTGTTGTCGTCGTCGCGACCCAGACCATTCCGGCCGCAGCCCAGCCGGCTCCGGCACGGGCGCAGGCCGCCATTGCCTGGTTACTGACCCAGCAGGACAAGACCACGGGGCAGATGGGCGCCGCGGCAGAGAACCCGCTGGCCCGCTCGGCCGAGACCGCGCTCAGCCTGGCCGCCATCTCGCAGGACCCTGACACCTTCAAGAACGGGGCCGCGTCGCTGGCCGATTACCTCAAGCCCGCCGTCCCCACCGACGTGGGGACCGCCGGCGAATTGTTGCTGGCCCGGACGACCTGGCCGGACCTCGGTCCCACCGCCCCCCTGATCGCGCAGCTAGACGCCGCCTATCTCCAGGCCTGCGCCGGGGCTCCGGGGCAGTATGGCGGCAGCATCTTCAGCGATGGCCTGGCCATCCTGGGGCTCCGCGCCGCCGGCCAGCGGCTGGGGACGGAAGCGGTGACCTTCCTGCGGGCCAAGCAGAACCCGCAGGACCACGGCTGGAGTTTCGATACGGCCGGCAAATACGGCAGCGATTCCAACACCACGGCGATCGTCCTGCAGGCGCTGCTGGCGGCCGGCGTTTCGCCAGCCGACCCCGCCATCCAGAATGGATTCGCCTACCTCAAGACCCAGTTCGCCAACGGGGGGTTCTTCTCGTTCGGCTCCGCCCCTGATCCCAACTCCAACGAGCTGGGCATACAGGCCGTCGTGGCGGCCGGCCTCCAGCACACCGCGCCATGGTCGGACATGCTCACGGCGGCCGAGGCCAGCCTGGCCAGTGAGCAGATCGCCGGCGGTCCCGACGCGGGCGCGCTCACGGCCGGCGACAAGCTGTTCGCCACCTCGCTGGCGCCGGCGGCGTTCATGGAGCGCCCGCTGACACTGCCGGGTTCTGGTTCCGAAGCGGGGACGTCCCCGGCCTGCCCACCGACGCCGGTCGCTCCCCACCTGGCCCAGACCGGAGGTCAACCGGCGCTGCCGCTGGCGTTGGGCTTCGCACTGATCGTGGTCGCACTCCTGCTGCGGAGGTCGCGGCGACGCACCTAAAGCGCTTGCGGCTTCTGTGGCGCGTATTGGCGGCGGTCGGCCTGGTGGGCGCCGCCGCCGTGGTCCTTGGCCATCCGGCGCACGCGGCCGTCCACCGGGCCGGCCTGGTGATCGAGCACGCCAGCGGACGGCTGGTGACGCGCTGCGTCACCTTCGTGGAGGACCACATCTCGGGCTTTGCGCTGATCCAGCGGTCGGGCCTCTCCTACCAGGCGCAGTCGTACGGGTCCATGGGTCAGGCCATCTGCCAGGTCGACGGCGAGCCCTCGCCGGTACTGGCCAACTGTCTCGGCACCGGTCCCTACTGGCAGTACCTGCACCGAGCCGGGACTCGATGGGTCCCGTCTCAGCTGGGCGCCAGTGAATGGATCCTGCACGACGGGGACATGGATGGATGGCACTACACCGACCGGGCCGGCCAGTCGCTGCCCGCCTTCACAGTGGAGCAGATCTGCGCGCCGCCGTCGCGGCCAGCGGCCAGCACTCCGTCCGGTTCGACGCTGCAGCCGACCGCGGCGCCAACCTCTTCCCCATCGCCGTCGTCGTCACCCGTTCTCCGCGGTGCCGTCCCCACAGTGACGCCGACACCCAGCGCCAGGCCGGCATCGCCCTCGTCCGCCGCGGGACCGTTGGGCGTGCTGGGCGGAAGCCTGCTGGTGCTGGCCGGCCTCAGTGCGTGGAACCTGTTGCGACGAGGCCCATGACCGGGCTGAACCCCCTGACCTGGTGCGCGTGGGCCCTGGCGGCCATCGCCGCCGCCCTGGTGGAGCGCAGTCCCTATTTACAGCTCCTGCTGCTCGCCATCCTGCTCACGGTCTGGATTGCAGCCCGGCACGACCGGTCGATCGGATACTGGCGGGCCGTCCTGGCCCTGGGCCTGCTGCCGATTCTGTTCTCGCTGGTCTTCAGCCGCTTCGGAACCCACGTGCTGTTCCGTCTCCCTAAAGACCTCCCGGTCATCGGCGGCGCGTGGACGCTGGAGGCTGCGCTGTATGGCGCCAGCACCGGCGCGGCGCTGCTGCTGGCCATGCTGGTGTTCGCCGTCGCCCAGTCCACGCTTCGGACCGCCGACCTCCTGGCGGTGCTGCCGCGGCCGCTGTACCGACTCGGCACGCTGGTCGCGCTGGCCCTGGCGTTAGTACCGCAAGCCCTGGCATCCCTTCAGGCCGTGAGCGACACGCGCCGGTTGCGCGGACTGCGTTCTGGATGGCGAACGGCGCTCGGCCTGCTGCTGCCGGTCCTGCTCACCACCCTGGAGCGGGCGCTGCAGTATGCGGAGTCCCTGGACGCGCGTGGATTTGGGAGCCAGCGTCGGACGCGCTACCGCCCCTCGCGCTGGGGTCTTGCGGACGGGCTGGTCCTGTTGGGAGCCACCGTCACGCTGGCCGCCACCATCCTGGCGCCGTCCGGATACGACCCCTACCTCCAGCTGGCGCCGACGCTGCCGCAAACTGCCCTGATCGGGTTGTTGGTTCCTCTCTCTTTCCCCGCCTGGCTTCTGGCGGCAAGCCGCAGGCATGCCCTTGATCACGTTTGAGCGCCTGACGTTCCGCTACCCGGAGACGGAGCAGCCGGTGATCGCCGACTTCTCCGCCACCATCGACCCGGGGCACGTGATCCTGGTTCGCGGTCCATCGGGGAGCGGCAAGTCGACGCTGCTCCGCTGCTTGAACGGACTGGTTCCGCACAGCAGTGGGGGCCACTTCAGTGGCCGGGTCGTGGTCGACGGCCTGGACACCCGGACGACCCCGCCTCGCCAGCTGGGCGCCCACGTCGGGTTCGTCTTCCAGCATCCCGACGCGCAATTCGTGCTGGAGGACGTCGAATCGGAGCTGGCCTTCGGCCTGGAGAATGTCGGGCTTCCCCGCCCGCTGATGCGCAAGCGGGTCGAGGAAGTCCTGGACCAGGTGGGCATCGCCGGCCTGCGCCATCGCGCGATTCGCACCCTCTCGGGCGGCGAACGGCAGCGGGTGGCGATCGCCGCCACTCTGGTCACCCATCCATCGGTGCTGGCCCTGGATGAGCCGACCTCGCAGCTCGATCCGCAGGCGGCCGAAGACGTCTTGCACGTGCTCGCTCGGCTGGTCGGCGAGCTGGGGCTCACCGTGGTCATCGCCGAGCATCGAGTGGAACGGATCGCGCCTTTCGTCGATCGCGTCTTTACGCTGACGGCTCCGGGTGCGCCCATCGCCGATGCCTCGCCTCGCGTCGCGTTGGGCGGGGGCGGGGCCCGGCCGCCGATTGTCGACCTGGCAGTCCGAGCCGGATGGGACCCCATTCCGATCACCCTGGGCGAAGCGCGCCGAGCGGCGGCCGATTTGCGGGCCACCCTCGGCCAGGCCGCCATGGCGGATCGCGATTCGCCGCGCCCCTCCACCGCGGAGGTGGCGGGCGCAGCCTTCAGTTACAACGGGACTCCCGCCCTGCGGGACGCCTCACTCCGTTTGCATGGTGGTGAAATCACGGTCCTCATGGGCCGCAATGGCTCCGGGAAAACCACGCTGTTGAAGGTGCTCGCGGGGCTCCTCAGCCCCCTTCGTGGTCATGTCACCCGACAGGGCACGGTCGCCTACGTCCCCCAGGATGCCGACACCCTCCTCTATGCGCCCACGGTACGGGAGGAAGTCAAAGATCATCCGGGTTCGATGCTGCCGCTGGGCGTCGCGGACTGGCTGCACCGGTATCCGCGCGACCTCAGCACCGGAGAACGGCAGCGGGTAGCGATTGCCGCGGCGGCGGGCCGAGCCGACGTGGTCCTGCTGGATGAGCCCACCCGCGGTCTCGACCCGGACGCCAAGCGCAGCCTGGCCGCCTACCTGCGGGTCCGCGCGGATGCCGGTGCCAGTATCCTGATCGCCACCCACGACGTGGAGTGGGCGGCCCGCGCCGCGGACCGGGTGGCGCTGATGTCGGAAGGCGCAATCTACGCGGAGGGCGCTCCCCGGACCGTCCTTACAGACTCTCTGGTCTTCGCCACGCAGGTCAACAAGTTGCTGGGCAAAGGCTGGCTCCTCCCCGATGAGGTTCCCCTGCCATCACCAGGGTGACTCTGACCCGGCCGGTCGAGCCCGTCCTTTTCGGACTGGTCAGCCTCGCCGGCCTGGGCGCCTTCGTGCTTCCCCTCTCTGCGGGTCCGCGGGCCTCGACCGGCTTGCTCGTCTCGTTCGTGATCGCCGCCGCCGCCCTGTTGCTGGCTCTGGCCCTGCAGACGCATCGGCTGTCGGCCCGCCTGGCCGCCGTGCTGGCCGCCCTGATCGCCGTGGACGCAGCCCTGCGGCTGGCCGCGGTGGTCGGCGTGGCCGGGTTCTCGCCGATCTTTTTCCTCATCCTGGTCTGCGGATACGTTTTTGGTCCCGGCATTGGCTTTGCGATGGGAGCGCTGACGTTGCTCCTCTCGGCCGTCTTCACTGCCGGGTTCGGCCCCTGGCTGCCATACCAGATGCTGGGCTGCGGCTGGGTGGGCGCCGGGGCCGGATTGGTTGGGTCGGCCCTCGGCCGGCGCCAGTCGCGGCCGGCCATGTTGGTGCTGGCGGGTTGGGGCATCGCCGCGGGCTTCGCCTTTGGCGCCCTGCTCGACCTGTGGCAATGGCCGCTCTTCGTGGGGGGACAGTCCACCTCCATCAGCTGGGCGCCGGGCCTGCCGCCGGCCGAGCTGCTGCGCCGGTTCGGCACCTTCTACCTGGCCACCTCGCTCGTGTATGACAGTTTTCGGGCAGGCGGCAACGCCATCCTGGTCCTGGTTTTGGGACAACCGGTGGTGGCGGCCCTGCTTCGCTTCCGGCGCCGGTTCCTGGTGGAATGGGAAGGAGTCCCAGCTAACATGCTGGGAGATGGCCGAGCTCGAGCCCCCGACCCCGTCCGAGATCATGAACGAGGACCTGAGCCCGCCGGAAACGATCGTCCCCGATCGACCGCGGGCCTGGCCGGAGGCGCCCCGGGCGCCGAAGCCGCAGATCAAACGCCCCCTTGAGGAATGGCTGGCCGAGTTCACCGATCGCGTCAAGCAATCGGACGCCAGCCCCAATCAACAGGGCTCCCTGATCCGGCGCCGGCGACCGAAAGGCCTGGACCGGCTGGTCCCGGCCCCCACCCGTCGAGCTGAGCCGGACGAACGCGGACGGCGGCGCGGTCGTCGCGGTCGAGGCGGCCTGCCGCGGCCCGATGGACGAGAGGCGCCGCGTTCCGACGCCGGCAGCCAGCGACCCCAGCGGAACGAGCCGCGTCCACCGCGACAACCCCGGCCACCGCGGCCCCAGTCCAGGCCCGCTGGTCAGCAGCCCGGCCAGGGGCCAGGCCCGGTCGGCCCCCCCGGTCAGGGAGGCGAGGGCGGACCTGGACGCCGGCGCGGACGGCGCCGCGGACGGCGACGCGGCGGCCCGCCGCGGAGTGGCCCTTCGCCAGCCCCATGACTCCCGCAACTGGCACCGAGGATCGGAATAGAACGGCCGCCTCGCGCGTTGAACAGAGTGACGATTTCGCGCTGTTCGAGCGGCATCTCGATGCGCTGTATCGGAGCGCGCTGCGGCTAACACGCAAGCCGGAAGACGCCGAAGATCTCGTGCAGGAGACGTATTTGCGAGCCTTTCGCTATCGGAAGCGGTTCACGCCTGGAACCAACGAAAAGGCGTGGCTCTTCACCATCATGACCAACGTCTTTCGGAACAAGCTGCGCCAGCGGCCGCCGATCCAGGAATCCATCGATGAGCCGTCCAACGACGCCTACATCTATCAGCAGTTGGAGCGCCAAGGCCTGCCCCTCCACCTGATGACGCCCGAGCAGCTGATCGTGGAGCGGGGCTTCGGCAACGAAGTCCGGCGGGCGCTGGAGGAGCTCCCGGTCGCGATGCGGATGGTGGTGATCCTGGTCGATGTGGAAGACTTCTCCTATAAGGAGGTTGCCAAGATCCTGAGCATCAAGATTGGCACCGTGATGTCGCGTCTGCACCGCGGTCGGCGGAGCCTGCAAAAGAAGCTCTGGGAGTATTCCGGGCGGCAGCCTCAGGCGGCCGCGATTGGAGGCGGGGTTTCGTGAACTGCAACGAATGCGGCGACCAGCTGAACGCCTATGTCGACCGGGAGCTGACCGCCGGCGAGCTGGGCGAGGTGCAGCGGCACCTGGACGATTGCCCGCCTTGCCTGCAGATCTTTGAGCTGCAGGCTGGCCTCAAGCGACTGGTCCGCAAGGAGTGCTGCCAGGACGAGGCCCCGGCGCGGCTGCGCGCCTGGGTCCGAAAACTGCCCACGGAGGAGCGGCGAGTCTAAGCCGGGCTAAGCTAGTCGTCCGATGATCGTCGATCTCGGCCTGGCCTTCCTCGCCGGCTTGCTCTCCTTTGCCTCGACCTGCGTGCTGCCCCTGGTGCCGGCCTATGTGGCGTACATGGGCGGGCAGGTCGCCGCCGGCTCGCCCCAGCCAGGGATCCGGCAGCAGGCCCGGGTGCTGGGCAACGCCTTCCTGTTCGTGCTCGGCTTCAGCACCGCCTTCGTGGCGCTGGGCGCCTCGGCCGGTCTCTTGGGAGCCGACATCAAGGCCTTTCGACCCGTCCTGCTGCAGGTGGCCGGGGTGGCCTTGATCGTGCTGGGCGTGGCATTGCTGGGCATCTGGAAGATTCCCTGGCTGATGCAGGAGCGCCGCCTGGACATCGCCCATCGCCTGCCCCGGGCGCCATGGACCGCCTACCTGGTCGGGCTGGCCTTCGCCATCGGCTGGACCCCCTGCGTCGGGCCGATCCTGGCGGCCATCTTGATCCGCGCCGGCGCCAGCAACACGGCCGGCCAGGGCGCCATCCTGCTGGCCACCTACTCGGCCGGTCTGGGCATCCCCTTCCTGCTGGCGGCCGGCCTCTCCGGCGTCATCATGCAAGCGCTCAGCCGGATTCGCGGAGCGTATGGCGCCATCAACGCGGTGGCGGCCGTCTTCCTGATCGGTATGGGGGTGCTCATCTTTACCAACCGGCTGACCGCCCTGAACTCCATGATTCCGTACTTCGATACCCCGGAGCCGATCGTCTCGCTGCCGGCCACCACCGTAGCCGCGCCGCTCAAAGCCGGTCAGCCTGCCCCGGCGTTCAGCCTCACGGACCTCAACGGCCAGCCGGTGAGCCTGACTGGGCTGAAGGGCAAGGCGGTGCTGGTCACCTTCTGGGCCACCTGGTGCGGCCCCTGCCGCCAGGAGTTGCCGCTGATCTCGTCGGCTTATCAGGCGCATCGAGAGCAGGGACTGGCCGTCGTCGCCGTCGACTTCGGCGATGAGTCGGCCGACACGGTCCGGGCCTTCTGGAACTCGATGGGCCTGCAGCCGGCGCCGCTCCTCGATCCCGGTGGGCGGGTGGCCGACGCCTATGGGGTTGGGCTCAAGACCTCCGGCCTGCCGGTCAGCGTCTTCATCGCCCGGGACGGGAGCGTGAGCACCTACTGGCCATTCACCCTGGATCAGGACGTGCTCGACTCCAAGCTGAAGAGCATCCTCTAGCGGGGCTTCCGCGGCGCGTGCGCTACCCTAATCCAGCCGTGGATGCAGTGGTCGAGGCGCGCGAGCTCGTCAAGAATTACGGCGCGGTGCAGGCGGTCGATGGCATCTCCTTCCACATCGCGCCTCGCCAGTGCTTTGGCTTCCTGGGTCCGAATGGCGCCGGCAAGACCACCACCATGCGAATGCTCTATGGCCGGGTGATGCGGAGCGGCGGCGCGCTTCGAGTCCTGAGCCTGGATCCATCGACGCAATCCCGCGCGATTCGGGAACGCATCGGCGTGGTGCCCCAGACGAACAATCTGGACGGCGACCTCTCGGTGATCGAGAACCTGATGGTGTTCGCCGGATTCTTTGGGATCGGCCGGCGCGAGGCTCGGGAGCGTGCCGAGCGCCTCCTGGAGTTCGTCCAGCTGCAGTCCCGTCCTCAGAGCCGGATGTGGGAGCTGAGTGGAGGGATGCAGCGCCGCCTCCTCATTGCGCGCGCGCTCTTGAACGACCCGGAGCTGCTGATCCTGGACGAACCGACCACGGGTCTCGATCCCCAGGCTCGGCTGGTGGTCTGGCAACGACTCGCCGAGTTGAAACAGCGCAGCGTCACCATCATCCTGACCACCCACTACATGGAGGAAGCCAGCCGCTTATGCGACTGGCTGGTGATCATGGACCACGGCCGGATCGTGGAGGCCGGGGCGCCGCGGCCGCTCATCGAGAAGCACGCCGGCACCCAGGTGCTCGAGCTCGAATGGCCGGTCGACGCGCCCGCTCCCGATCTGCCGGATCGAGTCGTCCGCCGCGTGGAGCATGTCGGCGATCGCCTGCTCCTCTTCACCGCCGATCCCGCCGGAATCCTGAGCGCGCTGGCCAGCCGCGTCCCCACCGAGAGCGCCCTGATCCGGCCGGCCACATTGGAGGACGTGTTCATCCACCTGACTGGACGCGACCTGCAGGAGGAGTAAACGGCCATGGTGGTGCTGCCCAATCCGGTCCGCGCCCGCCGTGTCTGGTGGCGGGAGTTCATCTCCTGGCGTCGGGTGTTCAAGACGTCCGTAATCCTCAACTTCGGGGAGCCGTTCCTCTACCTGGTGGCGTTCGGCTTCGCCCTGGGCGCTTACGTGAACCTGGGCCGCGGCCAGACCTACGCCGCCTTCGTGGCGCCGGCCCTGATCGCGGTCACGGCCATGAACGCCGTCACCTTCGACTCTCTGTTCGGGAGCTGGAACAACATGCATGACAAGCGGGTCTTTGAGGCTATCGTGACCGCGCCCATCACCCCGCAGGACCTGGTGCTCGGTGAATTCTTCTGGCAGGCCTCGCGGGCGCTGCTCTACGGGATGACCTTTGCCCTGGTGATGTTCGCGGTTGGCTTGATCCGCTCGCCGTGGGCGCTGGCCCTCCCCCTGGTGCTGGTGCTGATGGGCCCGCTGTTCGCCGCCCCGGCCCTCACCTGGGCGGCCGTGATGGACAACTTCGAGCATCTCTTCTACTACATCGGCCTGTTGATCACGCCCATGTTCTTCTTCAGCGGCGTCTTCTTTCCGCTGGACCGGCTGCCGGTGGCGATCCGCGACGGCATCTGGCTGGTCTCGCCCCTGTATCACGCGGCCACCATCTGCCGGGCGCTGGTCAACGGGAATCCCACGCCCGCGCTGCTCTGGGATGCGGTCTACATGGTCGTCCTCGCCGTGATCCTGGCCCAGGCCCCGCTGCTCGTCCTCCCGCGCCGGCTCCAGCGATGAACGGCGGCGTCCATCGGTCGGAGTGGCGGGGCCGCGGAGTCTGGCGCTATCGGGCTGACCTGGCCATCGCGGGTGACCCGATCACGCTCGGCGAAGGCGGCACGCCGCTCATTCCCTGGGACCGATACCTCCTCAAGCTGGAAGGCGCGGGGCCAACGGGGTCCTTCAAGGACCGGGGCGCTGCGACCGCCATCACCGCGGCGCGGGCCGCCGGGGCCCGCACGGTCGTGGAAGATTCCTCCGGGAATGCTGGCAGCGCCATCGCCGCTTACGCCGCCGCGGCCGGGCTAAGGGCACGGATCTTCGCGCCGGCCGATATCGTCGAGGCCAAGGCGCGCACCATCGAAGTGCTGGGCGCCGAGCTGATCCGTATCCAGGGCCCGCGGTCGGCGGTGACTGCTGCCACGGTGGCGGCGGCCGCGGATGCGTATGACGTCGGTCATGCCCGGGACGATACGTTCCTGGAGGGCACCAAGACCATCGCCTTCGAGCTTTTCGAGGAGCTCGGAGCCGAGCTGCGGGACATCGTGACGCCGGTCGGCCAGGGCACCGTGCTGATCGGACTGGCCATGGGTTTCGCCGACCTGGTGGCGGCGGGCGCTCTGGCCCGGGCGCCCCGCCTCTACGGAGTCCAGAGCGAAGCCTGCGCGCCGCTGGTGCGCGGCCTCCCCAATTTCCGCCCGGCGCCCGTCACCCGGCAACCGACCATCGCCGACGGGATCAGCATCCCGGAGCCAACCCGGTCGGAGCGCAGCTACAACGCGGTGCGGCACAGCGGCGGCCGCTGGGTGGCGGTCGCCGAGCGGGAGATCGAGTCGGCCTGGCGGGGGGCGGCGGCCAGAGGCTTGCTGATGGAACCCACGTCGGCGGCGGCGCTGGCCGCCGGCGAGCGGCTGGACTTGCCCGCCCGGACCGTCATCATCATTACCGGATCTGGCCTGAAGGCGATTACCCGCTACTGACCCGGGCCTCGACCCGCGCCAGGTACTTCGCGTCGTACGCCAGCGCCAGGCGGGGGCCCCATAGATCGATGTGGTACGCGGGCACCCGGCGGCGGGCGGTCCGCGGTCCCGAATCCACGTCCGGGATGGACTTCGCCTCCAGCCCCCGGGCCGGAATGCCGGTGCGGGCCGCCCAACGGAGCAGGCGGTCCGGATCCGCACTCACCACCTTGCCGTACCACCCCGGGCCGAAGCGGGCATTGGTCAGGTAAACGAGGGGCGCCAACCAGAGTCCGCCGGCGACCGCGTGCCGGAAGCCGTCGGCCCGCCGGTCGAACCAGCGCGGCGTCAGGTCGGCGTCGTCGCTCACGCGGCGCGGACAGCGAAGCGCGCCGGATCGAACGCCTCCAGCGGCAACCGCGGTCGGCCGTGGAGCAACAGGTCCGTCATCAGGTGAGCGGTGATCGGCGCCAGCAGCACTCCGTTGCGGAAATGGCCGGTCGCCGCCGAGATCCCCGACCAGCCCGGCAGCCGGCCGATGAGCGGCAGGCCGTCGGGCGAGCCCGGGCGCAGCCCAGCCAGGGCGTGGGCAAAGGTGGCGGAAGCGAGGGTCGGGGTGAGACGCGCCACCGATTGCAGCAAGCCGGCCACCCCGGCGGCAGTCGGTCGCGGGTCGAAGCCAACCTCCTCCTGGGTGGCCCCAACCAGGATCAAGCCGTCCGGCTTGGGGCTGAGGTAGCCACCCGAGCTGTAGATCAGGTGGCGGAGCGCCGTGCTCACCGCCTGGAGCGCGACCAGCTGGCCCCGCACGGGCCGCACCGGCAGCGCGGGCCCCAGGTCAGCGAACGCCCCCGACCACGCTCCGGCCGCGATCACGACCTCATCGCAATCGAGCGTCTCGCCGGCAGCGCGCACGCCGTGCACCCGGTTCCCCGAGATCAGAAAACCCTCCACGTTGAGACCCATCCGGACCACCGCCCCCAGGTCGGCGGCCGCGCGCAGCGCAGCCTGCGCCAGCAGGCCAGGGCTCACCTGGTGTTCCTGGCTGTAATAGGCAGCCCCTCGGATGTCGCGACTCAGGCTCGGTTCGGCGTCGTGGACGCGGGCTGGATCCAGCCAGCCGACCGAGAAGCCAGCCGCCATATGCCAGCTGCGTCGGCGCCGGACGGCAACCTCGTCGGTCTCGTTGAGCGCGACGCGAAGCAGGCCGGTGGGCCGGTAGCCCACGTCCATGCCAGTGCGTTCCTGGAGCTCCTCGGCCAGCGGGCGATGCAGCCGCAGGCTCTCCATCCCCAGGGCCAGGAACGGCCCCTCCGCTTCGGCTTCGGAGAGCGGGGCCAGCATGCCGGCCGACGCCCGGCTGGCCTGGCCTCTGGCGTCGCGGTCCACTACCACCGCCCGGGCGCCGGCTTTGGCCAGCTGGTAGGCGATGCAGGCCCCGATCACCCCGCCGCCGACGACCACCACATCGGAACCCACGCCTTGATATTAGGCATGGACCTGGCGGGGCTACCCTCTCGCCCCTGCGTTGCGGGAAGGGCGGTACCTAGTCGATCAGCCGGCGCAGCCGCAGGTCTTCAGAAGCGCGCGCCTCCTGGAACAATGCGCAGGTGGCCGGCTTGAGGAGGCAGGGAGGCTTGGGCCAGCTGACCAGGCCGCGGAACTTGTGGACGCGCCCGTCCACGTGGCAGTCAGCCTGAAAAACCTTGAGGAAGGTCTCTCGCTTGCGGAGGATTTGTTCGAGATAGGGACAACGCATAGGTTAAATGGTGATACTCCAAGGCTAACATAATCGCCGCAAGAGCTGGGCCCCGAAATACGGGGAATGAGTCCTGGGGGTGCAACGCCGGTGGCAATGGTTTTCCGGCACCATAGTTGGCGGACGCAACGGTTCGCGCTCCGATCCCGTTGCCTGAGTGGATGCTGAATTGGATCCGGCGCCGGCTGCCGGTACCGGCGAGTCCGCCCAAACTGATCTTCGTACTCGGGGGCGGCGGCAGCCGGGGAGCCTGCACGGTCGGTGTGCTCCGGGCCCTGCTCGAGGTAGGGATCCGGCCCGACGGGGTGGTGGGGTGCAGCTCGGGCGCCTTCAACGCCGCTGCCCTCGCCTGGAAGCCCGAGCTGGAGACCATCGAACGGCTGGCCGTGGTCTGGCGGTCCATCCGCAATCGCGACCTCTTCAACCGAAACCCGCTGCGCATGGCCCTTCGCTACTATCGCAGCCACAACAGCTTCTTCGACAGCCGGTACCTGCGGGCCTTGGCGGCCCGCCACCTGCCACCCACCTTCGCGGACCTGGCCATCCCCTGCGCCATCATCGCCACCAACCTGACCCGCGCCCGCAAGGAGGTCTTCACCACCGGCAGCCTGCCGGATGCGGTGGCCGCCTCCTCCGCCATCCCGGGGGTTTTCAATCCGT
The DNA here is from genome assembly GCA_035635515.1 of Candidatus Eiseniibacteriota bacterium. GTDB lineage: Bacteria > Chloroflexota > Dormibacteria > CF-121 > CF-121 > CF-121. The sequence goes on from DASQAY010000351.1 coordinate 18,986, forward strand.
TCCGCATCGACGGCGACGAGTTCGTGGATGGGGCCGCGGCTGATAACGCCGGCCTGGGGGAAGCCGTCGCCATGGGCGCCACCTCGATCATCGTGATCGACAACAGCACCACCAACCCACGCCGCCCGCTCTCATCCCGTAACCTGACTGGTGTGCTGGCCCAGAGCCTCCAGATCTTGCTCGGCCAGCGAATGATGGAGGAGTATCAGCGCTACACCGAGCGGGCCCAGATCACGTTGCTCATGCCCAACATCGAATTCGGCACTGAGGGCACCAATTTCAGCCAGGTCGAGCGCTTGATCGACGAGTCGTATCGGCGCGCCCACGCGTTCCTACGGGGCGGCGGGCTGGGAGCGGACGGCCGGCTGGAGCCGGGCATCCATTGCTTGCTGCCCGCCTGGAACGGGACCGGACTGACCCTGGCAGCGGGTGAGTAGGACCGCCACCAGGAATTCCCTGGGCCGGTGGCTGTGGGTGCTGTGGCCGCTCGCCGTGCTCGCCGTCGCCTGGCTGATCGCCCCCTTCCGGGCCAACGCCGAGTTTCCCGGCCTCCCCTGCACCGCCGGCGCCGCGTCGCTGCTCGTGCGATTCTCCTACCTGCTCTTCTTCCTCCCCACCGCGGTCATCCTGCTCGTCCTGACCGCGCTCGCCCGCCGAGCCCTGCGACGTGGGGTGCGGCTGTGGAGCCTGGCGTTTGCCGTCCTGGCCGTGGTGGCCGCCGGCCTCTACCTGGCGTTCGGGGCACTCAGCGCCCAGCCGTCCGGCGAACACGCCGTCGCCTGCCCACCGGCCGCCGCCGGGTTCACGCCGCTCCACTGCTGGAAGCGGTCGTCGCCGGATGTCTTCGAGATGAACGCCTTCGGCCGCCGGCCCCTCGACCAGGCCGGCGCCGAGGCGCTCGGCCGGGCGCTGGCCGCCGGGAAGCAGGATGTGTTCCTGGAGGAAGCGTTCGTGCTGGATAGCCGCGATGAGGCCCTGGCCGCCTACTCGAACGGCCGGTTATTCGTTCTCCAGCGGCCGGAGCTCTCGGTGTTTGGGTCCCAATGTCTCGCCGAGCGCCAGGCCATGGCGCGCCTGATCGACGCCCACCGGGTCGCCTTCTATCGGTACAGCGCCCAGCAATCCCCGCCCGTCGATGCGCTCTTCCTGCCGGACGCGGCCGCCAACGGGGACCGCCAGTACGAGGTGCTCGACTTCCTGCACAACCTGGTGCTGCCCTATGTGGCCCCGCCGACCTTGCAGCCGAACGAGTCCGCCTATCTCGATCGGGTAGCGGCCGGTCTGAAGATCTTGAACGACGACCTGGACCGGCAGCAGGTGCGCGGGGCACCGCCCAGCGCGCTGCAGACCATGCGGAGCGACTTTCCCCGGATCGCCCAGGAACTTGCCGCCAACGTCCCGGCGCGCCTGGTCGCCTATCGCGATTCCCGACTCAAGCGCTTCCTGGAGAACTACGACCTGATCCTGGCCGCCGAGGAGAACGCGGGCACGCAATCAGCGGGTCAGATCCACAGCGGCGCTTATCAGCAGCACCGCGAATTCTACTTTCAGGAGCCACGGGTGACCCGGCTGATCGGCTACCTCTATCTCCAGGAAGCGGGCCAGACCTTCTCCGACGACCAGCTGTCCAGCGTGAACTGGGCGGTGTTCTAGGCCGCTTGGGGTCTAGACGTTTACGTCACCAGCGTCAGCGATGGCGCCCGCGCCTCGCTGTGCAGAATGCTCTGCACCGTGTCGATCCACTGGGTATCGCCGGATGCGGCCCGCCAGAGCCAATACTCGCTGCCCCACAGGAGAATGGTGCTGTACCCGCCGTCTTTGAGCGCGCCGAACATGGTCCGGATCGCCGCCGGGCTGACACTCTTGGGATTGGCAAAGGTGGTCATCGACGCCTCCCACGGTTCGGCCTGCGCCTCCGTGATCCAGGCTTGCTTGCCCTGGACCCGGGCCACCGTGCGCCAGTGAGCGATCTGCTCAGGCCAGTCCGACCCGGCCCGGCTCAGGTGGTTGCCGCCCATGAGCTGGTACCCGATCCCGGTGTACACGTCGAGCCCGAGGATGTCTCCCTGGTTCAGCACCGATAGGCTTTGCTTCTCCGCACTGTCGCCCTCGAAACCGAGCAGGCTGCGCAGGTCAAGGCCATCCCGGTTGGATGCTTGGTCAAAGAACAGGTTGAAATGCCCGAAGGCATTGACGATCACCGGCCGGTGGCGGTCGTCCAGCGAGCGGGTGGCCTCGATCTCGTCGCTGACAAACGCGGGGCTGATCCACCAGTGAGAGGGACCAGCCCGGTTGAAGGGTTCGTTTTCGATCTGCCAGGCGTAGAGCGCGCGGTTGTGGCGGTAGCGGACAACCGTGTTCTCCACGAACTTCATCGCCGCGTCGCGCAGCCCCGGGTCCTGGGTCACGTCGTGGCCGGCCGCGGGGATCGGACCGGTGAACGCCGCCGGCGGGATGTAGAACTCTGGCCACCCCACCCCTTTCATCCCCACCGAGAGGACGATCGGCTGCCCCGAGCGCTCCGCCTCGGCCGTGAGCCAGTCCAGATCGCCGTAGCCGAACGCGTCGACCTCGTTCCAGTAGGCGGAGAGCCGGATGACACGGAAGTGCATCGTCTCCAGCTGTTTGAAGGCCGCCTGGTAGTCGAGTCCCAGGTTGGCGGCGCGCAGCGGGCTGAAGCTGGTGCCCACGGCCACCGGTGGCAGGACCGCAAGCGCCTTGGCCCGAGCTGGCATCAGCAGATGAAGCGGCCCGACCAGGCCCGCCAGCACGAACAGGCCGACCACAATCGATGGCAGCCGTCCCGACCGGCGCAGGCTGGTCAAGAGGGTGGGCATTTGCATCCGGAGCCTGAGGAGGGCGCCGGTGGCGCGGACCTTGGTGTGCCGCCGAGCTTGGGCCCGGCCGGCAACCGCATCAAGGCTCCCTCGCTGGGCGTTTTTCCCTGACCGGCGGCTCCCGAAACCGGGGTATGAATGCACCGAATTCGCCTCACCGGTACAACGCCCGGCGGGGACCGATCTTTGCCGGCCAAGTACGATAGCGGCGTTGTTAGCGATCCCGCAAGGCAAGGCGTGGGCGTGGTGACGTCAGCCCGCGAAGGTCTCCGCGCCAAGCTGGCGAGCGGCCGGATGTTGCTGGGCGGTCACCGCGGCAACCCCGATGAGTTCCCCGAAAACACCATGGCGTCGTTCCGCTCGGCCATCGACCTCGGGGTGGACGTGATCGAGTGTGACGTGCACCTGACCGCGGATCATCAGCTGGCGGTCATCCACGATCACCTGCTGGATCGCACCACCAATGGGCACGGATTGGTGCGCGACCTGACCATGGCCGAGATCAAGCAGCTCGATGCCGGGTCCTGGAAGGCACCGCAGTTCAGTGGCGAACGGGTGCCCACGCTCACCGAGGTGCTGAATCTCGCTCGCGGGCGGGTGGGCGTGGCCATCGAGATCAAGAACCTGCCGCTCGCCTACCCCGGGATTGAACAGGCCGTGCTGGAGGCGACCCAGGCCGCCGGCATGCTCACCGATGTCGTGGTGATCGCCTTCGACCACCGCTGCCTGCGCCGCCTCCGGGAGCTCTCGACCGCGATCCTCACCGGCGCCCTGGAAGCCTCCCGTCCGGTCGACATCCTGGGACTGCTCGCGGACGCCGGCGCCGAAGTGTTCTGTCCCCACTGGTCGGCGATCGAACCCGGGACGGCCCGTGAATTGCACGACGCCGGCAAGCTGATCGGGGTCTGGACAGTCGACGATCCGATCGCCCTGGCGTGGACCCAGGCGCTGCCGGCCAACGCCGTCTACACCAACAAACCCCGCACCATCCGCCCCACGTAGAACACAGGCTCGCCGCTGGAGCCTTCAGCTACTTGAACGCGCTGATCCCGGTGATCTCTTCGCCGATGGCAAGGGTGTGGATCTCGCTGGTGCCTTCGTAGGTCGCGACCGTTTCCAGGTTGGCCATGTGCCGCATGACCGGATATTCGAGGCTGATGCCGTTCGCGCCCAGGATGCTGCGCGCCTCGCGGGCGATGCGGAGCGCTTCCCGCGCGTTGTTCAGCTTCCCCATCGAGATCTGGATGGGGGTGATCCGGCCGTCGTCCTTGAGCCGGCCGAGCTGCAGGGCGAGCAGCTGCGCTTTGGTGATCTCGGTGAGCATGCCGACCAGCTTCTCCTGGGTGAGCTGGAATCCACCGATGGGGCGGTCGAACTGGATCCGCGTCCGGCTGTAGTCGAGTGCGCTCTGATAGCAGGCGATGGCGGCGCCGATGGTCCCCCAGACAATGCCAAAGCGCGCCTCGTTCAGGCAGGCGAGGGGGCCCTTCAAGCCCTGGGCGCCCGGCAGTTCGTGGTCGGCCGGGATGCGGCAGTCCTCCAGGATCAACTCCGAGGTCACCGAGGCCCGCATCGACAGCTTGTGATGGATATCGCGGGCCTGGTACCCACGCGTCCCCTTCTCCACCAGGAATCCGCGGATGCCGCCCTCGGTCCGAGCCCAGACGATGGCCAGCCCGGCAATGCTTCCATTCGTGATCCAACGCTTGGTGCCGTTCAGGATCCAGTCGCGGCCATCCTTGCGGGCGCGAGTCTGCATGCCGGCGGGGTTGGAGCCGAAGTCTGGCTCCGTCAACCCGAAGCACCCGATCACTTCGCCCTTGGCCATGGCGGGCAGCCATCGCTGCTTCTGCTCGTCGGATCCATACCGCTCGATGGGAAACATGCAGAGCGATCCCTGCACTGAGACGAAGCTACGCAGCCCACTGTCGCCGCGCTCCAGCTCCTGGCAGGCGAGGCCGTACATCACGTTGTTCATGCCCGCGGCGCCGTAGCCGTGGAGGTGCATGCCGAGCAATCCGAGGTTGGCCAGCTCGGGAACCAACTCCATGGGAAAGGTGGCGCGCTCGTAGTGGTCGACGATCAGGGGCAGGAAGCGCTCGTCGACGAAACGGGCCACCGTCGATCGCACCAGCCGCTCCTCGTCGCTGAGCTGGTCGTCGAGGCCCAGAAAATCTACGGAGGCGGCCAAGGCGCCCTCATTCTATAGAGTGTCCGGACATGACTCGGACGCTTACCGTCGGCTATCAGGGTGAGCCCGGGGCCTACTCAGAAGAAGCGCTGCACGCCTTCTTCCCGCAGACCGAGGCAGTCTCCTTTCGCACCCTGCGCCATGTCTTCCACCGGGTCGCCGACGGGACGGTCGACCTGGCGCTGGTGCCGGTCGAGAACTCCCAGGCGGGCAGTGTGTTGGAGACCTACGACCTGATGCTGGAGTACCGGGTGCTGGTGGTGGGCGAAGTCGCCCTGCAGGTCGATCATTGCCTGCTCGGCCTGCCCGACAGCGACCGCACCGCCCTGCGTCGGGTCCTCTCGCACCCCCAGGCGCTGGCGCAGTGTGAGGCATTCATTGTCCGCGAAGGGCTGGAGCCCGTTCCCATCTATGACACGGCCGGGGCCGCCCGACAGGTCAAGGCCGAAGCCCGCCCGGACCAGGCTGCCATTGCCAGCCGCCGGGCCGCCGATCTGTACGGGCTGGCGCTGATTGCGGACCGGATCCAGACCATCCAGGAAAACCTGACCCGCTTCTTCCTGATCAGTCGCCGGGGGCCGAGCCGTCCTCACCCGCCCCTGGTGCGCCGCCGCCGCTTGGGCTGGAAGACCTCATTGGTCTGTGCCGTCCGCAACGAGCCGGGCGCCCTGTTCAGCCTGCTACGCTGCTTCGCCGAGGCCGGCGTCAACCTGTCCAAGCTCGAGTCCCGCCCCCGGCGCGACCCACCCTGGGAGTACGTGTTTCATTTGGACCTCGACGGCCGGCGCTCGGACAAGCCGGTCGCCGCGGCGCTGCGTGCCGCCAAGTCGGTGACCACGATGGTGCAGGTGCTGGGCACCTACCCGCGCGCGCTGCCCGCCGCCGTC
>DASQAY010000352.1:0-1647 GCA_035635515.1 Candidatus Eiseniibacteriota bacterium
TATACGCAGTCGTGAGTGCAGGGAATCTCGCCGGGCTGAATGCCCGGGGCACTGCCCAGGTCGTCGAGAAGATTATGGTTCCAGACCATGATGGTGAACGTCTTGTAGTGGTAGACGTGCGCGGGCGGCCCGGCGTGCAGGGCCGCGATGGCGCTGCGCGGGATCATGGATACCAGGCGATGCGGGCCGCCGTCCATACCCCAGTGGTCGGCGCTGTTGGTCAGGATGAAGTTGGCGTAACTGTACCGGGGGTCGTCCCAGGACGACTTGGTCTCGAAGTGGCGCGGAAGATCGCCGGCGGAGCGCCACGCAACGTCCCTGATCTCGACGTGGCCCCCGCTGTCCATCGTAATGAGGTTCGACTCGGCGTAGGTGCCCAGCCCGTGGGTGAGGTGGTGCGCCTCCAGCCAGGGAATGATCGCCTGCTGGCTGTCCGCCACCGGGGACTGGGCCGCGCCGTAGCCAAGCGCGGCTAGGTAGCAGGCCAGCACGCCCGCCAGGCCCCCGGCCAGCACCGGCGTGAGCCGCACCCGGCCCAGCCGCGCCCTGCCCAGCGAACCGGCGACCATGCGCCCCGCCAGGACGGCGCCGAAGGGCAGCACGGCCAGGATCTCCCGGGCGTCGAACAGGCCGGCGGAAACGATGCTGAGCACATAGCCGGCCACGTTGACGGCGATCGCCGTGGCCAGGACGGGGGAGATCAGGTCGCTGGGGTCGAAAAAGTGCCGGAACGCGCGGAAGAAGCCCCACACCGCCAGGCCCACGCCGACCAGGTGCACCGCGGCGAGGGCGACCCCGGCGGCCATCGGCAGGCCGCCCAGGCCAGGACCGAGCAAGGAACCGTTCGAGAGGTGGAAGAAGTCGGCGCCGTAGACGTTGAGGATTCCCTCAAGCGTCAGCACGACGTGTTGCGGAATCTCGTCTATCGTGGTGCGTTCCGCCGCTAGCGGGAGGACCTGGTATCCGTCCAGGTGGCTGATCAGCCGCACGGCGAGCGTAGCCGCGACGAACGACAGGACACTCGCCGCCACCAGGGACAGCTCGTACCACTGGGAGGCCAGGGACCTGCGGTGGCGGAGGACGGCCAGCAGGACGCGGGCGCCGCAGACCAGGGCGAGCGGCACGACCGCGTCCAGCAGGGCCACCCGGTCGGCGATGATGACCCAGGTGAGCACCGCGCCGGCGGCGACCGGGATGTACCAGCGCCGCGGCGCGCGGTCCAGCAGCAGGAACACGAGCAGCAGCGGGAGCTGGGTGCCCAGGTGGTCGGGCTGGGAGAGCAGCAGGTGGGTGGCGTTGCCGAACTGGGGCGCGAGCATGATCCCGACCGCGACCAGCAGGCGGATCAGCCCCTCCCGCCCGGTCGCACGTCCCCTGGCCAGGAGGCCGACCGCCAGCAGCAGCAATGTGTAGGTGCTCGCGCCCGCGATGTGTTCCACTTCGGGCCCTAGGCCGCGGACCAGCTCGATGAGCATGTACTGGGGAATTTCGGTCGTGTAGTACGTCACGTCCGCGATGGTCCAGCCGTGCAGCAGCAGGTTGCCATGCAGCATGTCCCACGCCTGCAACGCCTGGTCATAGCCGTCGGTGCCGGTGGGATAGGTCCCGGCGAACCGAAGGTAACAGAGGAACAGGGCAATGGCGGCT
>DASQAY010000353.1:0-3229 GCA_035635515.1 Candidatus Eiseniibacteriota bacterium
GAGGCCCGGCTGCGTCGCTCCGCTCCCGATGTTCCCCGGGCCGCCGCCTCGACCTTCCGCTGGATGGCGCTGGCCAACGTGGGGCTGTTTACCTTGCCGGCACTGGAGGTCGCCATGCGGCGGCCACGCGTCCCTCGCGCCATCGCCGCGTTGGGTTGGCTGGGCGCGCTGGCGGCGGTGGCCGTGCGACTCAGTGTGCTGGTCTCGCTGCGGGACCAGTGGAACGTGCGCGCCTTCGTGCCCTCCGCGCTGCGAGTGGTCGACTCCGGGCCGTACCGGTACGTGCGGCATCCCAACTACGCGGCGGTCGCGTTGGAGTTTGCCTGCCTGCCCATGATTGGCGGCGCCTACGGCAGTGCGGCGGTCCTCAGCCTGGCCAACGCCTTCGTGCTCTCCCGTCGGATCCTTGACGAGGAGCGCTTGCTGGAGCGCGTCCCCGGCTACCAGGAACGGATGGGCGGCAAGCCCCGCTTTCTGCCGCGGCTCAGCGGTTACCAGCCCGCGAGCAGCGCGACCCACTCTCGCGGCGTGACCCGCCCGAAGCCCCAGTAGCCGAGATTGATGCCGAGCAGCGCCGGCATCACCGACGCGCGCCGATTCAGTCCCCGCATGGCGCGCGCCACCCGGCCGGGATCGGACGCCAGGAAGACGAGCAGGGCGGTCAACCGCCAGCGATTTCGGGTGATGCCCCGATGCAGCCGCCGATACTCAGCCTCGGGGTGCGGGTGCGCCAGCGCCTGGCTAAACGCCTTCGCCTGCTCCAGTCCGGAGGCAAGACCCTCGCCGGTGATGGGATCGACAAACCCCGACGCATCACCCAAAAGGAAAATGCCCTCGCCAGCCACGGTGCTGGCGCGGTGCCGAAACGGACCGATGGCCGACACGCCGGGAACGAGCTCGGCCTTCTCCAGGTCAGGATGGGTCGCCAGGACCAGTTCCCGGTACTGCTGACTGAGCCCACTCGCGAACGAGGCCATTTGGTCATGACTGCAGAGAAGGGCCACCAGGTGCTCGTCCGGCCCAACCGGAGCCCGGTAGGTTTCGAAACCGGAGTGAATCGTTAGCCGGATCCAGGGATCCCTGGGGAGCACTGCGTGCCAGTGACCGACGATGCCGTAGCGGTGCGGCGGCCTGGGTCCGCGCGTCCAGCCGAGCTGCCGCCGCAGGTTCGATCGCAAGCCATCCGCCACGGCCACCGCGCGAGCACCCACCTCTCCCACCGAGGTGACCACCCGTGGGACCCGACCTGGCACAACCCGCTCGACGGTGACGCCCTGGTGATAGTCAATCAGCGGATGCTGTTCCAGCCGGCTGGACAGGACGGCATCGAATCGCAACCGGCGGACGCCAAGACCCGTCTCGCCGCGGGGAAACGCAGAGGGCTCGGTCACCTGGCCGGCGGCCGCGATCACGACGCCATCGATCCGGGGCGCGCCCGTGCCCAGGATGGCATCGTGCAGGCCAAGCTCGGCCAGGATCCGCGGGCCGGGCGGCATCAGGCCTTCCCCGCACGGCTTGTCACGCGGAAACGCCGCCCGATCGAACACCACCACCCGGCGCCCTGACTGCGCCGCGAACAGCGCGGCCGCCGCGCCAGCCGGGCCGGCGCCGACCACGGCGACGTCCGCGTCCAGGCCTGCCATTCAGCAAGCCTACCCGTCGACTCGCCGAAGACAGCCCCCTCCCCGACCCTCGCCAGGGGGGAATCTGAACTGCGTCCGTCGAGCACCAACGTTCCAGCTTGGCAGGGAGTCGCGCTGGGTGACACCATAGGGGGACCATGCCTACCTTCATCGATCGGCAGGAGGTCCAGCGGCTGGTGGCCAGCGGTGCCCAGCTGGTGGAGGCGCTGCCACCGGGCGACTATGAGGACGAACACCTGCCGGGCGCAATCAACGTCCCGTTGAAAACGCTAACCGCGGAGACCGCCAAGCAGCTTGACCGCCGGCGGCCGGTCATCACCTATTGCAACGACCATCAATGAGACGTCGGCCCACGAGCCGCGTGGCGGCTCGAGAGTCTGGGGTTCTCTCAGGTCTACTGCTACCTGCCGGGGAAGCAGGACTGGTTCGCCGCCGGCCTGCCCGCTGAAGGAAAGGCCGCCGAAATCCCCACCGTGGCGGAGATGATCCGGGACGGCCTGCCGACATGCAGCCTGGGCGAGCGGATCAGCGAGGTCAGGGCCACGACGGAGCGAGCCGGGTGGGACGTGTGCGTGGTCGTGAACCCGCAGCGCATCGTCCTTGGCATCCTGCGCAGCAAGGCACTGCAGGGCGATGGGATGGCGACCGCCGAGCAGGTCATGGCGCCCGGACCCAGCACGGTTCGACCAAACGTCGGCGCCGCGGAGACGCTGGAACGTCTGCACAAGAGTGACCTGCACACGGCGCTGGTCACCACCTCAGACGGCGAACTCATTGGGATGGCATACCGCGAGGACATCGAGGCCACCCTCGCCCACGAAGCCGCCGATGAGCGAGAAGTCCACGCCTGAGCCGCACGACTGCCGCGACTTCATGGTTGTCGATCAGTCGGACGACAGCGAGACCGTGATCAGGTGCCGGATCTGTGGTCGGGTGATCCACCGCCAGCCGCAGGAGTAACCGGCTTCGGTTTGGGCAGCACCAGTCAGTGCAGAACCAGCCAGGGTCAGCACCGTCGAGTCCTTGGTGACTGTTAGAGAAAAGGCCAGAGGAATGATGCGAAGAGACACAAGCAGCGGGATGAAGATGGTCTTCCAATCGGAGCTTTGCCAGACACTCGTCAGCATTGACCTGGTCGATCGCGTGAGTAATCGCTTCCCTAAAGGGGCGAATCAGCGGGAACGCTTCCACTCTGAGGTTGCCCGCCATTCCGCTGCCCTGTTTGGAGTCGCTCTGATCCTCGTGGGGCTGGCTGGGTGTGGCGCCCGGCCGGAAGCATCAAGCGCTACCGACATTTCTCGGCAGTGGAATCAGATCAATCCACACCTAGCCCCTGCTCCACTCGGCATACCGGTGCTGGCCTATGACGAGCATGCCAGTCAGGTCGTGATGTACGGCAGTCCAGTCCCAGGGCGTCCTAATCTTGGCGTGACGTGGACCTGGGACGGGACTGACTGGACTGAGGCTGACCATACGGGTAATTTCTATGCGGACGCGATGGTTTACGACGGCAAGCTTGGCCGGGTGGTGGCATTCAGCTTCTTTCAATGGACGCCCAAGTCGCGTCAGTGGAATGGCTCCACCTG
>DASQAY010000354.1:0-4952 GCA_035635515.1 Candidatus Eiseniibacteriota bacterium
ATCCGCCAGTTGTTGATCAGCGCGCCGCCCCGCATCGTGTCCTGGAAGTGCACCTGCCAGTTGTCCTGCGGGTCGAGGTTGCCCAGGGCGGCGGCTATCCCCCCCTCGGCCATTACCGTGTGGGCCTTCCCCAGCAAGGACTTGCACACCACCCCCACGCTGGCGCCGCCGGCCGCTGCTTCGATGGCCGCCCGCAGCCCGGCCCCGCCGGCGCCAATGATCAGGACGTCGTGGGTATAGGTCTGGTTGGCGTCGCTCATGCGATCCAGCGTGGTTCGTGAAAGCCCGCCATGACCAGCCGGACGTAGATGTCGGTCAGCCCGACCGAGAACATGCTGACCCAGGCGAACCAGCCGTGCCGGGGGTTCAGGCGATTGAGCGCGTCGGCCAGCCGGTGGCGGGCTTTCCCGGCTTTCACGCACGAGTAGCAGTCGAGGCGACCGCCGGCCAGGTGGCGGAATGAGTGGCAGGAGAAGGTGTACCCGCTGAGCAGGATGACGTTGACCAGCATGACGATCGACCCCAGGCCAATGAAGAAGTGGCCGTGATAGATGAATGCGCGCACCACGTCGACCGCCAGGAAGACGGTCACCACGATGGTCAGGAGGAGGGCGTAGCGATGCAGATTCCAGAGGACGAGGGGGAACCGGGTCTCGCCGGTGTAGCGGCCCCGCGGTCCTTCACTGCGGGCGCAGGCGGTGGGATCCCGGAAGAACGCGCGATAGTACTCCTTGCGGTAGTAGTAGCAGGTGACGCGAAGGCCGAGGGGAATGACCGCCAGGAACGGGACCAGCAGGCCGATGACCGGCAGCTTGAAGGTGCCGAAGCCGAGCCAGGTCGAGAAGAACGGGGAGACGTAGGGGTCGGCAAACACGTAGGTGCCGGAGAAGACCGACCAGGTGGCATAGGCGAAGAATCCAACATAGGATACGATGGTCAGCGCCGGCTCGATCCACCAGGCCAACCGGCGTTCGGCGTGGCGGGGACGTGTCGCCCGAACCGCCTCAACAGCCACGTCGCAGCACCGCTAAAAGTTTAGACTTTCCCGCTGGTTCGGCGGCCCAGGAGCAGACCGATGCCTGAGGCCACCAGCGTAGCGATGACCAGGGTGCGCCCGCGAACCCCGCGGCGGGGCGGGCGGGCCGAGTCTGGCGCCAGGTTGGGAGGGGCCGCGGCTGACGCCGGCGCGGGTCGCACCGCGTTCACCGGGTGCAGGACGCTGTTGACCTCGACGCCGACCATGGTGATCAGGCCGACGAAGTAGAAAAACGTCATCAACAAGAAGAACAGGCCAAACGTCTTGCCGTAGGCGTTGAGCCCCTTGTTGAGCGACAGATAGATCGGAAAGATCAGGGTGACGACTTCGAACAGGATGCCGGCGACCAGGGCGCCCGGCCACACGTGGCCCAGCCGCAGCCGGCGATTGGGAACGACGAAGTAGATGACCAGGTACAGGAGGAAGCCGGCAACAATGCCAATCACCAGCTGGAGCACCGCCGCCGCGCCGCCCGCCAGAAACGCGGGCATGTTCGGGAGCTGGTTCAAAGCGGGCAAGACACTCGACGTGGTCACCGCGCCGCCCGCCAGGATGGTGAACAGGAAGATCATCGCCACGCTCATGAGCTTGCCGGGGATGAAACTCCGCGGCCGCACGTGGTAGGCGATGGCGAAGGCCTGTTCCATGGCCCCGAACAGGGCTGACCCGCCCCAGATCAGGCCGATCAATCCGACCACGGCCAGCAGGCCGGTCTGTTCCTTGACCCCGGTGAGGACTTTCACCAGGTCTGGCACGGTTTGCGGGTCGGGGATGAGCGACAGCAACTTGGTGTAGATCTGGGTGGTAGTAATCCCAGCGACCTGCAGCACGATGCCGAGGATCGCCGCCACCACCAGCACCACCGGGAACATGGCGAACAGCGCGTTCCAGGCGATGATGATGGCCCAGTTGGGCGCCTGGTCTTGGACGAATTTCTCGACGACTCGTGCCGGGACGCTGCCCCGCACCCGATTGATGGCCAACTCACGCTGATACTACAAGCGTGAAAAGAGGAGAGGCCACCCCGGCCTCTCCTCTGCGCTGATGGGGCGTCGCTCGGTTAGCGGACCTGGGGGAGGATCCCTTTGGGCCGGAACCGCCAGGCCGCCAGCCCGATGGCCGCGAGCACGAGGAACGGGAGCAGGAAACCGAGGACGATGATCATGCCCGAGACCACGTTGGCCGACAGGCGCAACGCGGTTCCCAGCGAGTCGCCAATGCCGCTCCGGTCCCACAGGCTCGGCTCGGCCGGCTTGGCGACGGCCACCGCCGGGATGATCAGGTTGACGCTGATGGTGGAGAAGGTCGTCTGGGTGTCCAGGTAGCGGGTGCGTCCTTCAATCCGCTCAATCTCGCCGGTCACGATGGAGAGCTGGTTCTGGACGGCTATGGAGTCCTGGATGGTCTGCGCCCTGGCCATGAGCGCGAGCAGGATGGCCTGCTGCGCGTGCTGGTTCTTGTTCCGGGCCTGCAGGTCCACGTACTCGCTGCTGACGTCCTGGCTGCTGGTCTGGATCGCCGTGACGGTCCCCAGGGACCGGAACTGGTCCAGGATCCGCGTGTACTGGTCGGCCGGCACCTTCACGACCACCGTGCCGGTGTTGATGGCGACTTGATCCGACTGCGCCGTCTGCATGCTGAACAAGACGCCCCCGGCCGCCTGGGCGATGTCGACGATCCGGCGAGAGACGGAGTCGAAACTGCCCTTGGTGATCTTGATCGTCACCGTCGCATCCTGGATCAGCTTCTGGGCATTCTGGGCCTGCAGGACGGGGTCGCTCACGGTGTTGGGCTGGGCCTGAGCACGATCGGCTGGCGCCGGCGCCCCGCTGGCGATTCCGTTGTACGCCTGGCTGGAACCAGCTCCGCCCTGGCCGAGGCCGCCCGAGACCGGCGCCCCCGTCGCGGTTCCGCCGCCACCACAGGCGGCCAGGATGGTCGCCATCGCCATGCTCGTCAGGGGGAGAGCCAGTTTCATAGATCAGTTCACCTCACCGGTAAGACGGGGTGGCACCCGAAAAGTTTCCGGCGGGTCAAAGCCCGGGTCTATTTGACAGGTCGGCATCCTCCCGTTAGCCTGTGGAAGCCCCATGCCCTTCGAATATCGCGTCGCGGCCACCGTGGAGGAGGCCAACCAGCTCTCCGACCAGGGCTTTGAGGTCTTTACCATCCTGCCGCCCGGCCCGAACGGCGGGACGGACCGGATCTACCTCCGCCGGGAGAAACGCAGCGGGTCGGGCGCCGGGTTCGCCGTCGAGCCGCGCCCCAAGGCTGGCTAAGCCCGGATTCGGGGCGAAGCTGATCGGGCAAAGACCCGATTGACGCGAATCGGAAACTTGATTACAATTTAGTTATCACAAATAGAGTTGCGTGAGGGCGGATCTACCGCCCCTCTCTGTTTGAACGGGGCCCCGCCCCGGGTTTAGCCCACCCGATTGTTGGAGACAGCAGAGGTGGAGGAGTGTCAGTAACAATGCAGTCCGTTCGTCACTACGAAGCCGCCGTGCGTGCCATGTCCCAGGCCGCGGCCCAGGTGGAAGCCAGCCAGGCCCCGATTCGGCGCGCCTACTCGGAAATGGCCGCCCTGGACACGCTGCTGGCCCGGCTGGAAGAGCTCCGGCTGATCGGCGAGCGGTCCCTGCCGGAGGATCTCCGGGAGCTGGCCGTCGGCTACGCCGAGCGCCACGATCCGGAGCTGCTCTCCCAGATCGTGCAGGCTCAGCCGGACGACCTCAACGCGGTGCACGACGCCGTCTTTGAGGCCCAGGGCCGGGTCATGTTGCACCTGGCTGGCCTGCGCCGGGTGCCCAACTGGCGGGAGCTCGAAGCCGTGCTCGAGCCAGGCGGCGAAGAGGCGGCCTGACCGAGTCCGATCCAGACGACCGCGAGCGGCCGCTGGACATCGTGGCCGACCGGCCGCGCCAGCTTCTGACCATTGCCTGGGGGGACGGCCACCAGTCCAGCTATCCCTTCGAGTACCTGCGCTGGCACTGTCCCTGCGCGGAGTGCGCGGGGGAGGCCGGGCTGCCGGGCCGGCTGGCCTCGACCCAGTCGTTGAGACCAGAGCAGGCGGCGATGGCCAGCGTCGAGGCGGTCGGCCTGTTTGGGATCCGGCCCACCTGGCAGGATGGGCATTCCATTGGCATTTACGGGCTAGCGTTGCTACGCGCCATTTGCCCTTGCCAGGCGTGCGTCACCCAGCGCCCGGCGGGCGCTGAGGTCAGGCGGGGGTGACTTTGGCCAGGCCGAGGGTGGCTTCGAGGGCGGCCTTCGGCTGGTAGCCGATGGCCTGCCGGCTCAGCTTGCCGTCCTGGAACAACGCGATGTACGGGATACCGCGGATGCGGTACCGCTCCGCCAGCGCCGGCTGCTCGTCGATATTCACCTTGGCGACCTTGAGGTCGGTCCGCTCGGTGGCCATCTGCTCGACGATGGGGGCCAGCATCTTGCAGGGCCCGCACCAGTCGGCGTAGAAGTCCACCAGCACCGGCTGGTCCGACAGCAAGACCTCCGCTTCAAAGGTCGCTTCGGTGACGTGGATCAATTTACTCATGGATCTCCTTAGGGGGTCACGCTTGCACTAAGGGTAACCCAGGAGCACCGGGGGATATTCCGCGCGTCCGGGTATCCCCCCTAGTTGGAGAAGACCTCCACCACGATCACCTTGGTGCCGTTGCTGGCGACCCCCACCCCGGCCCGGCCGTAGGCCGGGTTCAGGATGTTGGCGCGGTGCTCGGGTGAGTTCATGAGCATGGTGTTAACCCCGGCCATGGAGGGATCGGTCGACCAGGCGATGTTCTCGCCGGCGGCGGTATAGCCGATTCCCCAGGCCTGGAAGAGCTGGACGAAGGCCAGCTGCCCGGTGGCCGGGTCATTGTGCGAGAAATAGCCGCGGTCGAGCATGTCCTGGGCGCGG
>DASQAY010000355.1:0-6018 GCA_035635515.1 Candidatus Eiseniibacteriota bacterium
CCGGTCGATTTCCCCACGGTCTACATCGTCACCAGCGATCCGGGCGCCAACCCGGCCGTGGTCGACCGGGACCTCACGGTCCCCCTGTCCAACGCGCTGAACGGGCTGCCCCATGCCCAGCACGTCTTCGGTTCGTCCAGCCAGAGCTTCTCCGAGGTGCAGATCCAGTTTGCGGTGGACTCGAATGCCAAGGACGACCTGGATGCGGTGAACCAGCGACTCGCCCAGCTGCCACTCCCCGAAGGGGCGAGCAAGCCGCTGGCGCAAACGTTCTCATTCAGCGCCATCCCCAGCATGACCTACGCCCTGGCGGCCGCCGACGGCAACCTGAGCCGGGTCACGCGGGAGGCGAAGACCGTGATCGCGCCTGCCCTGGCCGGCGCGACCGGGGCCGCCGAGATCAAGGTCATCGGCGGTGAGCAGACCGCGATCACCATCACCCTGGATGCCAGCCGCCTGGCTGCCCATCAGCTGGCGCCGTTCCAGGTGTCGCAGGCCCTGACCGGCGCCCAGGTCGACCTGCCGGCCGGCCAGTCGCTCAATGGCAACAAGGTCGTGCCCGTCGAAGTGGTGAGCGCGGTCAAGACCGCCGCCGATCTGCGGGCTCTGCCGGTGGGCGCTGGGCCGCCGTCGAAGTCCGGCGAGCCGCCGACCATCGTCACGCTCGGCGACGTGGCCACCGTGGTCGAGGCGCCGGCTCCGGTCAACGGCATCACGCGCACCGACGGCCTGCCTTCGCTCAGTATCCAGGTGGTCCGCGACCCGAGCGGCAACGCTATCTCGCTCTCGAATGACATCCGGTCCCGGATGGCCAAGCTCCAGCTGGACTCGAATGATCGGCTGTCGCTGATCGAGGACAGCGCCACGGGAATCCGAGCCTCGCTCAACGACCTGTTGCTAGAAGGCCTGATCGGAGCCCTGCTCGCCATCCTGGTCATCTTCCTGTTCCTGCGCAGCGTCCGGGCCACCTTGGTGACCGCGGTCTCGCTCCCGACGAGCGTGCTGGTCGCGCTGCTGGGCACGAGTCTTGGCGGCTTCTCTCTCAACATCCTGACCCTGGCAGGCCTGACCATTGCCGTCGGCCGCATCATCGACGACGCGATCGTAGTCCTGGAGAACAGCTACCGACACCTGCAGATGGGGGAATCACCCAAACTGGCCGCCCTCAACGGCGCCGCCGAGGTGTCCAAGGCGGTCGTCTCCAGCACGCTGACCACGGTCGCCGTGTTCCTGCCGATCGCGGTGGTGGGTGGAATCATCAGCAAGTTCTTTGTTCCCTTCTCGGTGACGGTCACCATCTCGCTGCTGGCCTCCCTGCTGGTGGCGCTCACCCTGATCCCGGTGCTGGTCAGCTTCTTCCTGCAGCGGCGGGCTTCGTTGCCGGCCGAGCATCGCGACTGGCTGCACCGCGCCTACCAGCCGGTGCTGGGCTGGGCGCTGACCAACCGGCTGACCAAGGCCGCGGTGCTGGCTGTCGCGCTGGTGCTGTTCGCTGGGGCCATCGGGGCAGTCGCGTCGCCGCTGGTGGCCAAGAACTTCTTCGACTTCGGGAGTTCCGCGCAGCTGGTGGGCAGCGTCACGCTGCCGCCCGGCACCTCGGCTGCCGAGACCAGCGCCCAGCTCAAGTCCTTCGAGACGGCGGCCATGGCCGACCCGGATGTGAAGACGGCCCAGATTACGATCGCCAGCAGCGATTACGGCGGCTACACGGGTGGGTTCGTCACCAACCAGGGGCGCCTGCTCGTCGTCGTGAGGGACAAGCTGCGGTCGCCCGCTGTCGCCGCTCGCCTGCAGCAGAAGCTGAACGAGCTCTATGGGGTCGGGAACGCCCGGATCGTGGTCAATTCCTTCGGCCCGGGATCGAACCGCTTCGAGGCCCGCGCCAGCGGACAGGACGACCAGGCGTTACGGCAGACGTCCGACCTGCTGCTGGCTACGTTGCAGCAGGACAGCGAGCTGAGCAATGTGCAGTCCGACCTGGCCCCCGCCAAGCCACAGATGTCGGTCACCGTGGACCCGGCGAAAGCGGCCGCCCACGGCCTGAGCCCGCGGGCGATCGCGCAGATCGTGGCGGGCGCGCTGTCACCCATGCCCCTGGGCAACCTGGGTGGGAGCGGACCGGCCGTCACCCTTCGCCTCGACCCACGTGCGGTCACAGCACAGAAGATCGCCGACCTCGCGGTCGGTCCGGGCACCCTGTTGCGGGACGTCGCCACCATCAGCAACGAGGTGGCGCCGGACAGCATCAGCCGGCGGGACGGCATTCGCCTGGTCACCGTCAGTGGCACCATCAACGGCAGCGACACCACGGGCCCCTCCACCCGAGCCTCGGCGCTGGTGCAATCGGTCAGCCTGCCGGCCGGCGTCAAGCTCGACACCGGGGGCACGAGCGAGGACATCAACCAGTCCTTCCAGTCGATGTTCGAAGCCATTGGGATCGCGATCGCGCTGGTGTTCATCATCCTGGTGATCTTCTTCCGGTCGGTCGTCACCCCCTTCGTCATCCTGGTCAGCATGCCGCTGGCCCTGATTGGTGCTATCGCCGCCCTTTTGATCACGCACCGATCCCTGGGCCTGCCGGCGCTGCTGGGCGTGTTGATGGTCTTTGGGATCGTGGTCAGTAACGCCATCCTGTTGGTCGACTTCACCGAGCGCGCCCGCGAGACCAAGTCCACGAAGGACGCCCTGCTGATCGCCGGCTCGACCCGGCTGCGGCCGATCGTGATGACCGCGGTAGCGACCGTGGTGGCCTTGCTGCCGGTCGCCATCGGCCTCAGCACCAGTGGGGGAGGGGGTTTGATCTCGCAATCGCTGGCTGTGGTGGTCGAAGGCGGCTTGATCACCTCGACCGTCTTCACCCTGGTGGTGATCCCGGTGGTCTACAGCCTGCTGGTGCGCAGGTCGGGACGGCTGCGCGCCATGGCCGTGCATGAGGAGCTGGGCGCCGATCCCAGGAGGGCTGGCCTGGGCTAACGGGCCGAAACCACGGCCGGGCGAGTCCCGTTATACCTGCTAGAGCAAGCATGGTGTGCCCTGGCTCCCGCCTTCGCGTCTTCCTTGCCGCCGTCGTTCTGGTGGCCAGCGCGTGTGGCCCTTCGGCCCAGGTGGGGACGCCGTCCCCATCGCCCTCGCCATCGCCCTCCCCGTGCTCGGCGCTCGGTCCAACACTCCACGGGGGTGTGTCGTTCTATGACCCGGGAGCGCAGAGCGTTTTCATGTATGGCAGTGGTGGCGACATGTGGTCGTGGGATGGTCACTGCTGGGCTAGCGTCCAGCCGGGCGGAGATCCCCCGGGCGACCGGGCCGCCAGTGGGGTGACCACCTATGACCCGGACGGGAAGCGCACCCTCCTGTTCGGAAGCGCCCCGAATGGTCTCCGTCAGATGTGGAGCTGGGCGGGCGGGCAGTGGACCCGGCTGGGTGACTCGCCGGCCTCACCGAACAACCTCGGCGGGGGCGTCGGCTACGACGCAGCCCGACACCAGCTGGTCGTGGTGGCCATGCCCCCGGCTTTTCGGGTTGGATGGGACGACCCCAGCCCCTTTTCGATGGACACATGGCTGCTCGACAGCTCCTGGCACCGGGCCGAACCCGTCCACAAGCTGCCCTTTATCGGGAGCACAGACATGGTCTTCGACCCGATGAGCGGCCACCTGCTCATTCCCCGCATGCTCTCGGACACGTCGGAGGTGTGGAGCTGGGATGGGCATGACTGGAACCTGACGGCGGAGCAGATCCCCACGCACCGGGGCGTCCTGGTTGATAGCGGGGATCTCGGCATCCTCGCGCTGGAGGCCGGTGACCCGCTGGGCCGCCCCGGCCAGTATCGGCGAGTGTTCCGATGGCAGGGCGGTCGGTGGAGCGCGACGAAGCCAGTCACCGTCGGACCGACCTACCTTATCCGCCCTGCATACGACCAACATCGAAAGGAACTGGTCTCGTTCGGTGACATCTTTCAGCCGGACTCCTCGCACCAGGTGTTCACGCAGGACACGTGGACCTGGACCCTGGAAGCCGGATGGACTCGGCATGCCGGCCCCCCGGCGACCCCCTCGCCGTCGCCATCACCGCCGCCGCCGATCCCCAGTCCAACCCCGTGTCCCAGCCCCACACCGCTAAGCGCGTTTGCGGTCTCCGCGCCATCCGATCGGACGCTGGCCCTGGTCACCTTGAGCGGGAGCGATCAGGTCGTGGTCCGCGACATCACCGACATCAACCATCCATCGACGATCGCGACGCTCAGCCTCACGATCGCGGGTGGACCGAGCATCGTGGAACCCCACCAACCCATGTTCGTCAATGCCAACGAAGTCGCCTTCGACGAGAACGGCCTGAGGCGAATACCCATCGCGGGAGCGCCAACGGTCCAGGCGCCCGTGGTCTGCCCCGGGCCGCTCCGATTCGCGTGGAGCCGCGACGGGCGATCCCTGACGTACCTCGCTGGTTTCGTCGAGACGACACAGGGCAGCGAGACCTTGAGACTCGAGTGGCACCTGATTAGCGGCGGGTCCGACCGGGTGATTGGAACCGCCCCGGGGTGGCGCCTGGGCGTCGACTTCGGCGGCTGGGACGTCTACGACTACCGCGTCGCGTTCTCGCCAGACGGGAACTATCTCTCACTGGTCGAGAATTTCGTCGGCGCCGCCGACTTCCAGGTCCGGCGGATGGATGGCACCCTGGTGACCCAGATCAAGAGCACCGGGAGTTGGGCCGCCGATCCAACCATGAGCGTGTGGTCGGGAAGCACGCTCTACTTCCGTGACTCGAAGGGGGTGGAGGCCTGGAAGGAGGGCATAATCACGCCATTTCTTCCCGGCGTCGCCTGGATCCGGCCCACGGCGTCTCCGACTGGAGGCCAGATTACGTACGCGGTCCGCGGTACAGACGGCCTCCCGCACGTGTACCTCGTTGACACAGGCACCCGCAAGGTGGTTCAGCTAACCAACACGGCTGCCGCTGACCCAGTCTTCCTCTCACCCGGGTACGTCTGGTACGTGGGTCTCCAACTCTGCAACCCAGGGTGCGGATACGACAACCTGCAGCTAACAGGCAAAACCTACATCGATGACCTCCAGGCAAGAACCGAGGCGCAGTCGAGGATCACCGCCGTCTTCGACGTCTGGCCCCACGGGAGCTGACCGAACCGGGCGTTCGTGATGGCTGACACACCCCCACCCCTAACCCTCCCCGCAAGGGGGAGGGAGATCCTCGACCGATTTAGACTGGCTCGGTGGCGAAGAGACCCCCCACCCTGACCCTCCCCCGCAAGGGGGGAGGGAGAACCAGCCTGACGCCGGAGCTGGTGGCGCACCTGCCGCGACCCGGGATGGTGGCACCGGGCGTCATCGCGTACACCCCGGATGGGCGGTTCGTCACCTATCTGTTCAGCGAGCGCGGCGACCTGGTCCGCGATCTCTGGCGGATGGACCTGGGCACGGGCCGCCGAGAAAAATGGCTGTCACCGCCGGATGACGGCATCACCGAGGCAAATGTCTCACGCGCGGAGTCCCTGCGCCGGGAGCGGCAGCGGATCCTGACGACGGGGATCACCCACTACGCCTGGGCCGAAGACGCCATGGTCCTGATCACGCCGATCCGGGACGCGGTGTATCGGTGGCACGACGACGGGCTGACGAAGGTGGCGGAGCAAGCCACGGATCCGCAGATCTCGAAGGACGGTCGGCGGATATTCTTCGTCCGGAATTCGGAGGTCTGGTGTGTCGATGAGACCGGCGAGCGGCAGCTCACGTCCGGGTCGGAGCCCGGCGTGACCAACGGGGCGGCTGAGTTCATCGCCCAGGAGGAGCTCGACCGCCACCGTGGGTACTGGCCGTCACCCGACGGTCGCCTTGTTGCCTTCCAGCAGACCGACGAACGGCATCTCCCCGTCTACCCGATCGTCCACCAGGCCACCGATCGGGTGGAGGTCGAAGAGCATCGCTATCCCTTCGCCGGCGCGGCCAACGCCCGCGTCCGGCTGGGGGTGGTGACAACCTCCGGGGGGCCAATGACCTGGCT
>DASQAY010000356.1:0-3467 GCA_035635515.1 Candidatus Eiseniibacteriota bacterium
GGGCGTTGATGCCGCTGACACCCCCGCCCGGATGGGTGCCGGCGCCGCAGAGGTACAGGCCACGCAGCGGCGTCCGATAGTCAGCGTACCCGGCCACCGGCCGCCAGGAGAAGAGCTGGTCCAGGGTGAGGTCGCCGTGCATGATGTTGCCTCCCACCAGGCCGTACTCGTGCTCCATCTGGTACGGCCCGATCACCTCGCGGTGCTCGATGGCCGACTTGAGATTGGGGGCGAAGCGCGCGTAGCCGTCGATTACCCGGTCGGCGTAGGCCTCCAGCTCTTGCACATGGGGGGCTTGGGACCAGGCGGCCGGAACGTACTGGGTGAAGCAGCTCATCACCTGCTTGCCGGGGGGCGCCAGCGAGTCGTCGGCCATGGTAGGCAGCACCCCGTCCGAGTAGGGCGCGGCCGAGGGCCGCCCGTACTTGGCGTCATCGAAGGCCCGCTCCAGGTACTCCATCGAGTCGCACAGCTGGATGAAGGAGCGGGCCGCCAGGGCGGATTCCTCCGGGGAGAGCCCATCGAAGCGGGGCGCCTCGCCCAGCGCCAGGTTGATCTTGACCGTCCCGGAGCGGGACTTGTAGCGCGCCATGGCGGTGCGGAAGGACTCGGGCAGCTGGGTCGCCTCGATCAGCTGGCCGAAGGTCAGCTGCGGATGCGCGCTGGAGACGACACAGGCCGCCCGCAGCTCCGTGCCGTTGCTGCAGAGCACGCCCTCCGCCCGGCCGTCGCGCGCCAGGATCCTCACCACTCGGGTCCCGGTCTTGATCTCGGCCCCATGTTCGCGGGCGTCGGCGGCGATGGCCGCCGAGACTGCCCCCATGCCGCCTCGAACGAAAGCCCACTCGGCCATCTGGCCGTCGACCTCGCCCAGGTAGTGGTGCAGCAGTACGTAGGCGGTGCCCGGCGTGTATGGGCCGCCGTAGGTCCCGATGGCGCCGGACACGCAACGGGCCGCCTTGACCTGCGGCGATTCGAACCATTCGTCCAGCAGCTCGGCCACGGAGAGCGTCATCACCTTCACGAACTCGCCGGTGCCGGTCACATCCAGGCCGCGCAGCTTCCAGGCGAAGCGGGCCAGCTCGAGGAGGTCCTCGGGGGACTTGGCGCCCACCGCGGGCGGCGTCATCAGGAGCAGCGGTCGGACCAGCCGGGCCACCCGGGCCAGCAGGGCGGAGAAGCGGGGCCAGGCGTCGGCGTCCTTCCGGGAGAAGCGGGCGATGGCGGCAAAGGCCTGCCCGGGATCCTTGGTCAGCAGCAGGTGGGACCCGTCGGGGAAGGGCACGTAATAGTCGGCCGCCAGCGGGTACAGGTGGAGGCCGTGGCGGCGCAGCTCCAGCTCGCCCAGGACTTCGGGCGGCATCAGCGATAGCACGTAGGAGAGGGTGGAGATGGTGTATCCCGGCCAGGGCTGCTGGCTCACCGCGGCGCCGCCCAGCACCCCCCGTTGCTCCAGCACCACGGTCCGGAGCCCCGCCCGCCCCAGGTAAGCTGCCGCCGCCAGCCCGTTGTGTCCGCCGCCCACGATGATGGCGTCGAAGGGGTCGGGCACGACCGCGAGTATACGGAAGTGTATTCGCCACTTACCAGTTGTGTGACACGACGTGTCCTCACTTCTTGGGCCTGGAAGTTGTGTCTTGACAAGCCTCCCTCGGGAGGGTGTAATCGCGATTGAGCCTCCAGAGAAGGAGGTAATTCCACACGCAAGGGAGGGAACTCGTTGGCAACTGCGCCCGTCTCGCAAGAGATTCTCGCGGAGAAGCGAAAGCTTCGTAAATCGCTCTTTCGTTGGGACCTGATCTTCTTTACCGTCGCGGCGATCGTCGCCCTCGACACGCTCGGCGCGGTTTCATCCCAGGGTGCGCAAGCGGTCTTCTGGCTGTTTTTCCTCGGCGTCACGTTCTTCATCCCGTACGGCCTCCTCACCGCCGAACTGGGTACGGCCTTCCCGGTCGAAGGGGCGGTCTATGAGTGGGTGCGCCTCGCCTTCGGCCACCTGGCCGGCGCCGTAACGGCCGTGATGTACTGGCTCAGCAACCCCATCTGGTTGGGCGGGACACTGGCCGTGACCGCCATCGCGGCGATGGACACGTTCTGGGGCAAACCGTTGGGCGGCATCGCGGCCACCGGATGGCTCGAGTTCCTGGTTGGAGCGGCGTTTATCTGGGTGGCGGTCATCTGGAACATCCTGTCGCTGCGCCAGATGAAGTGGGTGCCAAACCTGGGAACGATCGTCCGGCTCCTTCTCATCGCGCTCTTTGGGGTGCTGGTGGTCGCCACCGGGGTCAGCAAAGGCTTCGCCGGCAGCTTGAGCGGCTGGCAGCCGACCTCCTCGGTCTTCATCGGGGTGATCGGGGTACTCGTCTTCGCCTTTGTCGGGTATGAGGTCTCCACCAACGCCAGCGAGGAGATGCAGGATCCGAAGAAGGATATCCCCCGGATGGTCATTGGATCCGGGATCATCAGCATCCTCGCCTATGCGGTCACGATCATCGGGGTGCTGCTTGTCGTGAGCCAGGGAGACCTGACCAACGTCAGTGGGTTTGTCGCCGCCTACCAGACCGTGGTCGGGAATGTCCTCGGCGGCACCGGCGCCAACATCCTGAACTTCCTCGTCGGCGCGGCGATCGTGTTCTCCCTGCTCACCAGCGGGACAGTCTGGCTGATGTCGTCGGACCGCCTGATGGCCATCGGCGCCCTGGAAGGGTCGGGGCCCCGGGCGATGGGCCGGTTCTCGGCGCGATTTGGGACGCCGGTGCGGGTCAACGTCCTCTCCGGCATCCTGGCGACCGTCTTCCTGCTGGCCAACGTGATCGTCAACCACCTCTTCGCCGGCGGGAACCTGGCGGCGCTGTTCGGCGTCGTCTTGACCCTCGCCATCTCGACCACCACGTTCTCCTACATCTTTGCGTTCCCGGCACTGGTGGTGCTGCGCAATAAGTACCCCAACGCGGCGCGGCCCTACCGGATTCCGGGAGGCACGGTCGGCGCCTGGATCGTCATGCTGTTGTGCGAGTTCTACGTCGTCGCGGCGACCGTGTTCTCGCTCTGGCCAGGCCTGTTCACAGATAGCGTAACCGCACCGTCGTCTGGCCTCGACCGGGCACCGTTCGAAATCACTGTGGCGGTCACGATCGGGATCATTCTGGCCATCGGCGTCTGGTTTTACCTCATCGGCCGAGCGCATCGAAACACGGCGGGCTGGCCGGCGGAGGGAGTCAGCGTCGAGCGACCCATGGTGGGCGCGCGGCGTACGTAGTCCCGATCGATCGCGTCGCGAAACGCTCCAGCCCGAGGCTGGAGCGTTTTTCTATTGCTTACGTCACAATGGCATCCCGTGAACACCGTCGATGTCGACCCGGCCGTAGCTCGAGCCTCGACCCTTCCGAGTTCCGCCTATCTCGACCCCGAGGTCTCCGAGCAGGAGAAGGAGCGGATCTTCGCACGGACCTGGCAGCTGGTCGCCC
>DASQAY010000357.1:0-4291 GCA_035635515.1 Candidatus Eiseniibacteriota bacterium
TCTTCGGCGGGGATGGCGGCCACCACCTGATTGGTCTTCGGATCGATCCGGGACACGGTGCTGTCCTGCTCGTTCTTTACCCAGATCCCTCCCTCCCCTACCGTCACCGGAAACGGCCTGGCTCCCACGGGGATTTCTGCAACCGTCGTGTCGTCGCGGAGGTCCAGCCGGGTGAGAAGCCAGCCGCGCGTCATGGCGATCCGGGCCGCCTGTAATGACCGACAGCCGACCCATCACAGGTAAAGCCTACTGGCGGATCTGTGGCCCTCGTAGGCCGGGCTAACCTCTACGCCAAGCGTCTCCCCTACCCGCGACTGGCGATTTCAGGCAGGGACCCACACCACGAAGCTCAGCTCGGCCCCGCTGATATGGCCGGTGATCTGCCAGCAGCCTGGCGTCGGGATCCCTACTCCCACAAGCATGGCTGAGCCGATGTCCGATGCGAACGCGTTGGTTGCCGACGAGGCCACTAACGGCCGGGCGGATCCATCGATTCGCCGGCCCGTGACGGTCAGTGGTGGCTGCGGCTCACTTCGCCAGTCGTATCCCTGGCGCCACCAGAAGACTTTCTGGCCGTAGACGCCGTCGTTGTGCGGAAGCCCCTCCCAGGTCCCATGTCGCCGGAGTGCGGTCCACAGGGCCGGTGTCCCGTACCAGAAGTCCCCAACGCTCCCTTCCAGGGTCGAGTAGGGCGCAGGAGGAACAAAGGGGGGATCCGGAGGTCGCGTGATCCGACAGGTCGCAGGGGCACCACCCGGTACGCCTGGCGAGCTGGCCGCTATGGCCGCGTCGGGCGCAGCTGTCGCCTGACCATCCGCCCAGCCGCAAGATACCAACACCAAAGTGGCCCCGACCACAAACCACGGCCAGGCTTGCACGGAAGACCGCGTTTCTGGCGCGACCATGCCTCTTAAGTACACCGCAGGTCGGCGCCTGGTTCCGGCTAACGGTTGCGCTCCTGGCGCACGAACAGGCGGGTGCCGACGATCATGAACACGGCGAAGGCGACCGCCATCACCAGGAGGTTGAAAGTCGCAGGGGCCACGGTTACCCGATGGGCGTCCGGACTGCCTACGTAGAAGACGTTCCGGGTGAAGTCCACCGCGTACCGCATCGGCGACAGCCGGGACAGGATGTCCAGGTAGATGGGCAGCACGGCGATCGGCGTGAACACGCCGGACAGGAAAAACTGGGGCAGCATGATGAAGGGGAAGATCTGCTGCGCGGCCCGCTGGCTGCTCAGAAACGAGATCATGATCAGCCCAAAGGCGCCGCCGAAGATGCAGATCACGATGGCCGCCAGCAGGAGTGCCGCCGCCTGTCCGGCCGAGAAGCGGACGCCGAGCACCAGGCCGAAGCCGAGGATGGCAACGCCTTGGGTCAGCGCCACCAGCGATTCGCCCAGGATCTTGCCGAAGACGATCGAGTAGCGGGAGATGGGTGACACGAACATCTCCTGCGCGAAATCGTTCTGCCGGTCTTCGAGTAGCGAGACGATGCCCATAGCCGCGGACTGCCACAGCGTCTGCGCCAGGATGCCAGTGAAGATGAACGGCAGCCAGTCGAACCCGGTCGAACGGCCGAAGCTGTAGCGGAAGCTGGTCCCCATGATGCCGACAAAGATGAAAGGGAAGATGAAGGTGGCGACGATGCGGCCCCGGTCTCGCAAGAACTTCACCAGGTCTCGCTGGGCGATCGCCAGAATCGCCGAGACTTCTCTCACGCCTCGACCTCTTTGGCGATGATCTTGAGATAGGCGTCTTCCAGGGACGGGGCGTCGACCCGCACCAGGCTCAGCCGCGTGTCGATGGCCTTGATGACCTGCTGGACTGTCTGCCCGTCCAGGGTGACCTGGTACGGGGCCGGTTCGCTGAACCGCAGACCGAGCCGACTGAGCTCGGCCCGGAGGGCTTCCCGGTCCGCTGCGTCCAGCACCAACCGCTCCTGAGCCAGCTCGGCCTTCACGGCCGCCGGAGACCCGAGCGCCACGGTCCGCCCGTGATTGAGGATGCATACGTGGTCCGCACTTTCCGATTCCTCCAGGTAGTGCGTCGACAGGAAGAGCGTGCACTCCGTCTGGGCGCGGACCTGGCGGAGGTAGTCCCACAGGCTGCGCCGGCTCTGCGGGTCGAGCCCGGAGGTCGGCTCGTCGAGGAACAGCACGCGCGGCCGGTGCAGTAGGGTGCGCACGATCTCGAGCTTGCGCCGCATTCCGCCGGAAAAGGTCTTGATCTGTTTGCCCATCTCATTGTCGAGCCCAACCACCCCAGCCAGCTCCCGCACCTGCCGGCGATACGCCTCTGGCATGAGCCCATAGGTGGGTCGCCACGGGTACAGGCCGTACAGGAGGGCGTGGAACCGAACGTTCTCCTCGGCGGTGAGGTTCAGGTCCAGGCTGGGGTTCTGGAAGATGATGCCGACCGTCTGCCGCACCGCGCTCGACGCGGTCACCACGTCGTGGCCACCGATGCGAACCTCACCGGAGGTTGGGCCCAGCGTCGTCGTCAGGATGGAGATGGTGGTGGTCTTGCCGGCGCCGTTGGGGCCCAGTAGGCAAAAGAGCGTCCCCGGATCGACCGTGAAGGAAACCCCGTCGACGGCGTTCTCGGTCGCCTTGCGATAGCGTTTCGTCAGCCGGTCGACCTCGATGATGGGCGCCACGAAGGCTTAGGGGCGGGGCACCCGGAACTCGACCCGCCGGCAGTTCGGGCAGGCCAGGATCTCCAGGTCGAGGATCCCTTCGCCGAGTTCGGCCCACTGGCCCATCAGCATTCGCCAGCCACCGCTCACGCCGCCCACCCGGAAGTGCTCCACGCCGATCGATTGGAGCGGGCTGCGACATCCCAGGCAGGTCGCCTGGTCCGCCGTCGGGTTGGTTGCCATCACAGTGCTCCTCCGGTATTGTGCCGGGAAACCGCCAACCCCGCGTTTGGCGAACCAGGCCGACCCCGTCGAAGACCAAAAGCTACGGACCTAGCAGCAGGGACCGTTGCACGGGCACTCGCAGTCGTCCATTCCGCACCTCCTCTTAACGTATTGACGGCCGTCGATGTGTATCCTAACGAACCAATCGATGGCTGTCAATGTATTTGCTAACATGAGAGCGATGAAACTTCTCGAGCTCCCCGTGCGCACTCGCGGTGTGTGCTGCGACCTGCCTCCGGCGATTTCTGACACCAAAGCGCAGCGCCTGGCTGGAGCGCTGCGGGTGCTGGCCGACCCGGCCCGCTTACAGATCCTGGACATCCTGCGCCAGGCCGAGACCCCGGTCTGCATCTGCGACTTTCCCGACCGGCTCCAGCTGAGCCAGCCGACCGTGTCGCATCACATGGGCAAGTTGAAGGACGCCGGACTGGTTGAGGTGACGAAGAAGGGCATCTGGTCCTTCTATCGCCTGCGCTCCGGAACCGAAGCTCGGGTGCAGGCGCTGCTCGATGCGGTGAGCTAATAGCGATGAAGGGCCGTAAGGTGGCTGCCTCTCGGGAGCTGGCGGCCCTGCACCAGGCGGTGCTGGCGCTCAGCGGCGACGTCGAGCTAGACCGGGTGCTGCAGACCATCCTCAAGACTGCCCAGCGCTTGGCGCACGCCCGCTATGGGGCCCTGGGCATCCCGGATGGGCACGGTGGCTTCGGCACCTTCCTGACCGTCGGCATTTCCGAAGCCCGCGCCCGCCGGATTGGCACCCTCCCCCGCGCCCACGGCGTGCTGGGGGCCTTGCTCCACCAGGGCCCCATCCGGGTGCGCGACATTCGGCGCCACCCGCGCTTTGCCTACTATCCCGGCGCCCATCCGACCATGCGCGATTTTCTGGGCGTGCCCATCCGGCATCGGGGCAAGATCCTGGGCAACCTGTTCCTGGCCGAGCGCCGAAGCGGACATTTCACGGCCCAGGACCAGCGGCTGGTGGAGATGCTGGCGGCCCATGCCGGGATAGCCATTACCAGCGCCCGCCTGCGCGCCGAGGCGCAGCAGCTGGCGGTCCTGCAGGAGCGCAACCGGCTGGCGCGCGAGCTGCACGACGCTCTCACCCAGACCCTGTTCAGCATGACCTACGAGGCCAAGGCGGCGGCGCTGCGGGCCGGGACCGACGGCGCCGGCGCGGCCGTCGCGCTGACCAGCCTGCAAGCCCAGGCCGAGCGGGCGATGGCGGAGGTGGGCGACCTGGTCTTCGCCCTGCGTCCCAAGAGCCTGGAGCGCGACGGGTTGTCCGTCACCCTCCGGGACCACGTCGAAGGCGTGCGCCGGGTGCACGGCCGCGCCATCACCTTCCGGACGGACGGCAGCGATCAGC
>DASQAY010000358.1:0-12300 GCA_035635515.1 Candidatus Eiseniibacteriota bacterium
CGAGAAGTAGACGGGCCGGCCGCCGTACCGGTCGCCGGCCACCACCGGCGCCGCCAGCGGGTCCAGCTGCTCGGCAAGCCGGACGTAGGGAAGCCCACAGAGAAACGCCACGTCCACCTCGCCACTGGTGAGCTGGGTGAACGAGCGGCCCACCCTCAGGCGAACCGGAATGCCCAGCCTCTCGGCGACGGCGGCTGCGATGGACTGGTAGACGGGGAGGAGCCTTGGGGCGAGGTAGGTGGCGAAGACGAGCGGGCGGTCGGTTCCTGGTCTTAGATTGGAAGCCCCGACCGGGGCTGCACCGCTCCTCACAGGAAGCCCGGTGAAAAGCGGTGCAGCAGCATGACGCTAGCCTACCGGAAGACGCCGTTGCGCTCCATGCCGACGAAGGCCGACTCGACGACCTGGATGGCTGGATCGGATACCCAGGTCCCCCCCGCCTCACTCGCGGACCAGATGAAGCTCGACTGGGTCTGCATCCCCGCGAAGACAAAGTCCTTGGTGCCCCAGGCCGCCGGCGTCGTCGGTCCGAACCATTCGACGTCGAAGGTCGTCTCCGCCGGAACGCTGCCACCATTGGCCAGCGCGTTTCCCAGGCTAAAGTAGTCGGGACACTTCAGTCCCTTCACCCGTAGCGATGCCGTTCCGGCTTCCCGATCGGCGCTCACCTGGTGGCTGTGGATCCGGGTCGTCCAGAAAAGCCCGCTGGGATACCCATCGATGCCCAGATCGAAATCGTGGGTTTGATGCAGATGCGCCGCATCTGCGTAGACGTCAATTCAGACGAAGACGAAGGTTCCCTTGTGGGTCTGGCCGTCCTCGCCGATGTACGTGCCCTGCATGAAGCGCATGTCCGAGCCAAAGAAGAAGGGCGACGTCGCGCCCGTGCTGGTGTCGGTGGTGGTCCCTTTTCCAGAAACCTGGGTGCTGGCCACCACGCCCTTGAAGTTGTTGATGGTCGATTGATCGTTTCCAGGAAGGGGAAACTGGACATGGAAGGGCGCTCCGGGAAAAATCGTCTCCGGAATCGGCGTGGGATCGATGCTCGCCGCACCTGCGAGCAGCGGCGTCCAGAGGCTGGCGGTGGCTGCCGCCCCACCGGCGGCGGCCGTCGCGCCCAGGAATTGCCGCCTGGAGAGGGGTCCCTCCCAGCGGTGTCGGTGACCTCCGAGCCCGCGAACGAACATTTGATCAGGTATCCGCATCCCCTTCCTCCTTTCCCCCACGTGGGGACAAGGCGATTGCCGCTTACCGCGAGCCTACACTTTCTTTACCCGGTGTCAACAGCACGGCTGTTCGGCCCCCCGCTACCCTTAGGCCAGATGCCGGCCATTCTGAATCAGCTAGGCCTGCCCGCCGTGCTCGTCGTGGGGGCAATCTTCATCGTCTGGTTCGTGGCCGGCAACGAGCTCATGCGGCGGCGGGGACGGAGCTTGGCCATCTGGTCCAAACGGGCGCTGGATCCACTGGGCGGTCGCCAGGCGATCCAGTGGATTACCCTCCATTCCTTCCGGCTCGAGGTCGAGGGCCTCAAACCGCCCTTCGCCTCGGGCACCATGACCGGCCTGGTCGAATCCTGGGATGTGCCCATCACCTGGCTGATCAACCGCCTCAACGGGCGGCGCGACATGGTCCTGGTCCAGCTGGCACTGCGGCAGCAACCTATCCGGGGGATCGAGCTCTTCCGTCTGCGCTCACTGCTGGCCGGGGATGCCCGGGAGCTGGCGGCGCAGGAGGGCTGGACCACTGAACCCTTCGAGGAGTTCCAGCTCGCATCGATGCCCGGCGCGACTCCCCAACGCCTGGCCGGCGACTTGCTGGCCGCCCTCGGTCCTCGCCGAGCCGATCTCCTGCGGCTGGCGCTCCGGCGCCGGGGCCTGCATCTGACGCTGGCCCTCAACGTCCCCGACCGGCAGCGGGTCCAGCCGGCCGAGCTGACGCGGATCCTGGAGGCGCTGGCGGCTGTGACCCTCCGCTACGCTACCCCCGCCGAAGCCACCGATTAGGTTGAGCCTGCCGCTTCCTTCGTGAAGACCGCTCGGGCCAGCCGGCGGAGACTCTCCGTGCCGCGGACCTCGTCATCGAACAGCGGGACGATCGCCCGTACCTGCCCGTCGAACTTCTCCCAGACCGTTTGCATATGTTCATCCTGCATCGCCAGGCGATTGCGAACAAACGCGGCGCTGTCCGCGTGGACCACGTCCCGGTCGATGCGCATGTTCACCAGGACCCCCCCCACCGGGATGCCGAAGTCGGTGAACCAGTTGATGAACCGGGTAATCACGGCGATGGGCAGCGCCTCCGGCAGGGTAACGAAGAAGAAGGCGGTCTTCTGAGCGTCGGTCAGGAGCTCGCGCGCGTGCTCCATCCGCTTCTGGAAGTCGACCAGGTACTCCATCAGCGGGTCCGATTCCTTCTTCTTGGTGAACGACAGCAACTGCCGCAGGCCCTGGGCTTCCTCGCGGCTCTTCATCATCTTGCCCACCCACAACGAATAGACCTTGCTCATCCCCAGCAGCCGCCGCGCGTTGGCCGTCGGCGCCGTATCGAAGACATAGACGTCGTACTCGTTCTTGAACATGAGGTCGATCATGTTCTCGAACATGGCCGACTCCTCGAAGGCCGGGTTCATGGTCGCCGACTCAACGAACTCATCGGCCTTGGTGCTGATCTCGGCGAACTTCAGGAACCACTGGATCTTGTCGCGAATGTCGCGCTTGGATCGCTCGATGGCGTCCTTGGTGTCGATCTCCAGCGCCACCAGGTTGGGCACCCCGGTCACCGGGGTGTGCTTGCCAAAGACGTTCTGGCCGAGCAGCCCGGAGAGGCTGTGGACCGGATTGGTCGAGGCCAGCAGGGTGCGCCGGCCCTGGTCCGCCGCCCACACCGCCGTCGCGCCAGCCATCACGGTCTTGCCCACCCCACCCTTGCCCCCGAAGAAGACGTATTTCAGCGATGGGTGACTGGCCAGGTAGCCGGCCATGGACTCGGTGACGCCCCGGGTCTCGACGGCGCTCACGATGACGCCCCGTACATGATGGTGGCCAGCCGCTCGATGGCGGGCAGCCCGGTGACGTCCCGCTCCAGTTCGGGCACGTAGGCCAGCACGTCTTTGCCGAGCGTCGACTGGATCTGCTCCAGGTACCGATTCTGCATCGCGATCCGGTTCTTGAGATATTCGGGCACGTTCTGGGTGGCCAGCTCTTCCGGCAGGACCCGGTTCACGACATAGCCAAGGATGGGCACGTCAAACTTCGCGAACAGCTCGGCGGCCTTCTTGGTGTCGAGCAGGATCATCTCCTCGGGGATGACGACGAAGAAGAAGCCGGTCTTCTCCTTGTCCGTGAGGATGCTCGACGACATGTTGATGCGTTGCTTGATGTCCTGCAGCTCGGCCAGGATCTGGTCCTCCTCGGTGAGCTTCTGCCGCTTCATGACACTGGCCACCTGCTCGTACTCGCGCATCTGCTCCCGCAGGTGGGTGATCTTGTTGATCCACTCGTCGTAGACCTTCGCCATGGAGAGGTAGTACAGGGCGTGGCCCAGCGGGACCAGGTCATAGATGTAGTAGTCGTACTCCCCCGTCACCACGATGTCGACCACCGCGTCAAAGATGGCGCTTTCTTCCATGGCCGGCTCGGCGCTGGCCGCCTCGATATAGTTGTCGATCTCTTCCGGGACCTTGTCCAGGCCGTACATGTCGAGGATCTTCTGCCGGATCTGCTGCTGGTAGGCCTTGATATGGCCGTCGGCGTCGATCTCCTGGGCCCACAGGTTGTCCATGATCTTGACCGGACCCTTCCCGAAGATATCGCGCTGGAAGATGTCCGATAGGCTGGCCTGCGGATCCACGGAGAAAACCAGGACGCGATGGCCCTGCTTGGCCAGCCAGTAGCCTGTGGCGGCCGAGAACGTGGTCTTGCCCAGCCCGCCCTTGCCCCCGAACATGATGTAGCGGCGCTCAGGATGGGCCCGGAACACGCGGTGGAGGTCCGTCTCGGCAGCGACCGACATCAGCCGAGGGAGTCCGTAATGTCGCGTTCCCGCAACATGCGGCGCTTCCAGGTGCTGATCTGGGGCACCACGTAGGGCATCAGGCGCAGGCTGTAGTAGGGCGGCAGGATAGGCACACCGAGCAGGTCGCCCATCGTGATCAGGATGAAGAGGTGCTCCATGCTGGCCCGTGTTCGCAGCGCGTGACGAGACATGTCGTGGCTGGCCATCCCGTACATGACCTCTTTGGCCGTGCCGAAAATGTTGCCCAGTCCTCGCTTCCTTTTCGGCTGCTCACTCATCGCCTTCAAACCCCGTGAAGATCATAGTCTTCGCCCTCGAAGGGCTGCCGCTCCCGCAACACCCGGCGCCGCCAGGCGGGCACCCCTGGGACCAGGTACGGCACCAGGCGGAAGGCATAGTAGGGTGGCATCACCGGCACCCCGAGCAGCTCGCCGAGCACCATGAACGTGAACAGGTTCTCCATGTCCGCCCGCACCTGGGCGGCGTGCCGCTCGAACTCGAAGCCAGTGAAGCCATAGAAGATCTGTCCCAGGGCGCGCCAGGCTCGGACTCCCCGGGCGCGGAGAGAGGGCCGGCGCCCGGCGCCGGCCCTCCCCTCTCCAGACTCGTCTGGTGTAGACGCCGTCAGGCGGTCACCGGCTCCGGCGCGACTTCCAGCGGCTTCTTGCGGTAGCGCTGGAGCGCCTGGATCCCATCGTAGGCGATGAATATGGCCGCCACCACGATCAGTAACGCAATCAAGATGGTGACGCCGCTGCCAAAGACCGCGACTTCTTTCCCCGCCTTCCCCACGCTCTTGCTGAAGACGGTGGCATAGAGGTTGTACGCGGTCACGAGCGCCGCTAGCGTGGTCGTGACATACATGAACACGCCGGGAATCGCCGCGTAGGTGGGGTTGCGCCGGGTGGCCACCAGCCAGACCATCACGACCAGCAGGCTGAGCGAGGCCATCAGCTGGTTCGACGCACCGAAGAGTTGCCAGATGTAGACCCAGGTGCCGCTGATCACCAGCAGGAAGGTCGCGGCCATGCCGAGCAGGGTGCTGAAATGGATGTTGCGGAAGATCGGCGCCCGATCCCCCAGCCACTCAGCCAGTGTCACCCGCATGATCCGGAACAGGAGCTGGGTCACGGTGATGACGATCACGACAAAGGCCGCGAAGCCGATCGCCGTGCCGTACTTGGTGGGTAGCCCGAACACGTTCAGGAAGTTGCCGATCCCGGCGGCGAACTTCCCGGTTGCGGTGAGCCTGGGGTTGGCCGCCGCCACCGAGACCGCCATCAGCGCCAGCAGGCCCAGCGTGAACTCACTGAACATGGCGCCGCCACCGACGGGAAGCATGTCCTCCTCGTTCTCGATCTGCCGCGCCGTGCTGACCGAGCCGATGAGCGCATGCCATCCCGAGATGGCGCCGCAGGCGATGGTGACGAACAGCATCGGATAGAGCGGCTGGAAGGCGCCGGACTTCTGGACGGCCGCCGTCGAGAGAAAGCTGGTGAAGGCGGGCAGCTTGAAGGTGGCGAAGCTCGGGTGCACAAAGAACGCCAGGAATGCTCCCAGCCCGGCGACCACGATGGTCAGGCCGGTGATCCAGAACCCGATGTAGTTGACCGGCTGCGCGTACCGCCAGATGGGCAGCACTGCTCCGGCGTAGCAGAAGGCGAACATCGCCAGCAGCCAGAAGACGAAGCTGACCGTCACGACGATGTTCTGCCTCCCCACCGCCGCGGTCGGGTCGAGGACTGTGGTCACCCCGCCCGGAGCGAAGGCGTTGAGCCACTTGTTAAAGCTGGTGAAGGCATTGACGACGCCGTTTCCGAACAGGCCGGCATTGAGCAGCACCGCCAGCAGTGTGCCGCCCACTGCGATCACGGTCACCACGATCAGATCCATCTTGGCGCGGTACAGGAGCTGCCCGGCCAGCAGCCCCAGGCCCGCCAGCGCGATGATCCCGAGTGGCACGATGGGATTGTTGAGCACGCCCGCCACCAGGTTGCCGAATGCCCCCGCGACCAGGAGCAGGTAGAAGAAGATGAAGATCAGCAGGATCTGCCGCGTCCGCGGCGCAATCAGTTTATGGGCGATGGCGGACAGCGAATTCCCATCGTTGCGCACCGAGACCACGATGGCACTGTAGTCGCTGGCCCAGCCCATGAACATGACGCCCAGGGTCAGCCAGACCAGGCTGGGGAACCAGCCCCAGAGTCCGGCCGCCGTGATGGCTCCGACGATGGGCCCGGCCGCGGCAATGGACTTGAAGTGGTAGCCGTACAGGACATTCCGGCTGGTCGGCATGAAATCCACGCCGTCCATGTACATCTTGGCCGGTGTTGCCCGCTTGGGGTTGGCCTTGATGACCTCCCGGTCGATCCGCTTGGCATAGAAGTTGTAGCCGATGAAAATTGCGAGGACCGCGATGATGATCACGACAAGGGTATTGCCCAATTGACCTCCCTTCCTTTTGTCTTGACGCGCTCGTGATGCCTACGCGTAGAAACGCCCTAGACCCGGGTTCTCACCTCCTATCCTCCAGGCGGTCGGCCAGCATGGTGTCCAGTCGCTCGCGGTCGAAGCCAATGACGCGTTCCTGGCCGTCGATGATGAACGACGGGAAGCGGCGCGCCCGGTGGCGGACGGCCTTATAGAGGCCCTCGATGGAGGCGGCGTCGATCACCTTGACGGTGAGCCGGTTGCCATAGCGGTCGAAGGCGCGCAGGGCCCAGTCCGAGATGGCCGCATATTCCGCTTGCAGGTCGGCCGGCAGGGCGTTCTTTCGCTCAGCGGCATGGAGCCGTTGGCCCAAGCCGAGGTGGCCCCAGACGATCTCGCAGTGCTGGCAATGGTAAAACTCGGTCGGGGCGTAGGCCAGGATCTCGACCTGCGCCGACGGCCACACCCGGGGCCGTGCTGGACGAGTATTGAGCATTTGTCTTTGCCAGCCTCCCTATGTCCCGGCTTAAAGATAGCTCAGCCCGAATGGGCGGTCAATTGGCTTTCTGGCGGGCTCGCTGTACGGCCTCCTCCGGCATTCCTCCCGTCCACCTGGCGTGATCGCCGAACGGACTCCGGGCGGTTGGAGCTCGGCTGGAAGCCGGTGCCCAGCGCCGCCGTTGGCGGGCGCTTCCCAGCTCGGATTCGGGCCCACCGGTGGCGCCGCTGCCGATCAGAGGTTGTCGATCTGGACCGGTTCGAGCTGGTCCGCCGGCTCAAACCCGAAGATGCGGGAGTAAAAGTAGAACTCGCCATCGATGGCGCGCTTGATGCTCTCCGCCCGGCGGAAGCCGTGCTGCTCGCCCTCGAAGGGCAGGTAGGCAACGGGCAGCCCCTTCTTCCGCAATGCGTCCACGATCAGCTCCGCCTGGTTGGGGGGCACGATCTTGTCCTCCAGACCCTGGAACAGGATGATCGGAGCGGAGATTCGGTCGATCGCGTTGATGGCAGAGCGCTCGGCATACAGGTCCTGGCGCTCCGGATACGGGCCCACCAGCCGCTCGAGATAGCGGGACTCGTACTTGTGGGTATCGCCCGCGAACACCTCGAGGTCGCTGATGCCGAAGTGGCTGGCCCCGGCCTGGAACACGTCTCGGAACGCCAGCACGCACAACACCGTATAGCCGCCGGCGCTCCCACCCGTGATGGCCAGGCGGTTTCCATCCACGAGGCCCTGCGCCACCAGGTAGCGAGCCGCGCTGACCGCGTCGTCGACGTCCACCACCCCCCACTGCCCGTTCAGGCGTTCGCGGTAGGCGCGTCCAAATCCCGTGCTGCCCCCGTAATTGACATCCACCGAGGCGTAGCCGCGGCTGCTCCAGTACTGCACTTCCAGGTCGAGCGCCCGCCCGACCATGGCGGTGGGGCCGCCGTGGATGTGGACCAGCAGCGGCGGCCGCTCGCCTCCGGGTGCCTCGAAATCCTGGTTGGCCGGCCGATAGAAGAAGGCGTGGGCCGTCTGGCCGCCGGTGGTCGGGAACTCGATCGGCTCGCCGGTTGAGACATAGCCAGGATCAATGGTGATCGGGTTCGACCGGCGCACCACTTCGGCCTGGCCGGTCGACAGGTCGATCCGAAGCAGGGCCGGCAGCTCGGTCGGGGAGGCTGCCGTCACGATCGCCACGCCCTGAGCCACTCGGAGATTGGCGCCGAACTCGTCATAGGACGTCCGGAGCGCGGTCGCCTCGCCGGTCGCCGAACTGACCAACGCCAGCCGCTGCCGGCCATTCTCGATAACCCGGCAGACCAGCCGGTCAGCCGACTCGACGGCGTACGTGGTCATCCCGAAGAGCCACTGCGGAGTTCCGAACTCGGCCTCCAGCTGGGTGATCGCCTCGACCTTCGAGGCCTGCCAGCGGTACAGGTTCCAGTAGCCGGTCCGGTCGCTGACGAAGATGAGCGTGCCGTCGGGCGACCATTCCGGCTGGAAGAGGGACTCGGTCTGGCCGCCGGCGACCTGCCGGGCTCGCCCCAGCGCTCCGCGGTCATCGAGCTCGCCGACCCAGAGTTCGGCACCGTCCCAGGGCATATTCGGATGGTTCCAGGTGAGCCAGGCGAGGCGCCGCCCGTCCGGACTCAGCCGTGGATTGGAATAGAAGTCATTGCCGGAGACCAGTACCTCCTGCTCGGTCATCCCTGCGGTGTCCACCCCGATGATGGTGGCGACCGCCTGCCGGTCCGACCCCCGATGGTCCTCGCGCACGCAGATGATCCGACCGCGGGCCCGGTCCATGACCCCATCCGCGTAACGGAGCGGGAGTGGCGCCGTGATCGGCCGCGGCGCGCCGCTCGAGTCCTGGCGGTACAGCCGCTGGTCCTGGAAGTTGGCGAAGTAGACGGTGCCGCGGTCCACCAGGTAGGCGCCGCCGCCGTATTCGTGCACCCGGGTCCGCGCGTCGAAGCCGGGCGGCGTCCTGTCCGTGGTGCGGCCATCGGCCGACCGGCGGACCACCACGTTCCGGCCGCCTTCCTGGGGTCGCTGCTCGATCCAGTAGAGGTCGTCACCGGACAGCTGCACCTGACCCAGGCGGACGGCGTCTGCCACCACCATGTTGGAGCTAATGGGCGACTTCCACGACCCGTACGCGGCCACCCGCTTTCCGGTGGCCGCCGGATGCTGCATCCACCTACTCTATCGGGATGCTCACCACCTCCCCGCGGGTGGCTCAGGGCTGGCCGCTAGTGCTGGCGCTGTTCGTAGCCACGACCGCGGTGGAGGCCTTCGGGTTCGGTCACATCTATCGGTTCCTGCCGCTCTACCTGCACGAGCTGGGGACGCCCAACGCGCTGGTCCCCCGC
Source organism: Candidatus Eiseniibacteriota bacterium (assembly GCA_035635515.1). Taxonomy (GTDB): domain Bacteria; phylum Chloroflexota; class Dormibacteria; order CF-121; family CF-121; genus CF-121. The sequence goes on from DASQAY010000358.1 coordinate 9,307, forward strand.
TGGACCGGGTTGCTCACCGCGACCACCTTCCTGCTCGGCCTGCCGCTGGTTCCCTTCTGGGGCGTCTGGGCGGACAAGTACAGCCGCAAGCTGGTGATCATCCGCAGCGCCTACGTCGAGGCGCTGGTCTTTACTACGGTGGGGCTGAGCCAGAATCGGTATCAACTGGCGGGGGCTCTCCTGCTGATTGGCTTCCAGCTCGGCAATAGCGGGGTGATGCTCTCGGCCTTGCGGGCCGCCACGCCTGTGGACCGAGTCGGCTTTGCCACCGGGATCCTGGGAGCCGCGCCCGCCCTCGGCTTCGCCCTGGGGCCGATTTTCGGTGGAGTCCTGGTCGATCAGCTCGGCTGGGACCTGCGCTACCTGTTCTTTCTCGATGGCGCGCTGTCGGTCGCCACGGCCCTCATGCTGACGCTCGGCTACCGGGAGGTGCGTCCGGCGAACCCGCCCACCGCGTCGGCGTGGCGGCTCGCCGGTCGCGCCCTCAGGCTGGTCTTCACCACCCGGGTCACGGTGGGCTTGTTGTCGGTCTTCCTCCTGGTCATGCTGGCGCAGCAGATCGCCCTCCCCTTCTTTCCCCTGGTCGTGCGCCGACTGCACCCGGACCCGGTCGGCCTGGCCAGCACCATCGGCATCGTCCTCGGGCTTGCCACGCTGGCCGGCACCTTGCTCTCCCCCATCGCCGGTCTGCTGGGTGACCGGTTCGGGCTGCGGCGGGCCCTGGTGGCCAGCGTGCTGCTGGCGGGGGTCAGCCTGGTCCTGATCCAGCGCGCCAGCGCCCTGCCCCTGCTGGCGGTGGCAGCGCTGCTGTTCAGCGCGTCCGCGACCGCGGCCGCCTCGATGATCTTTGCCCTGCTCGCCATCCGGGTGCCGGAAGATCGCCGGTCGACGACGCTCAACCTGGTCTATCTGCCGCTCTACCTGGCCGGCATTATCGGAGGCAGCCTGGGATCCATCCTGGTCCAGGGCGGCCTGGACCGCCCGTTACTGGCGGGCGCGCTCCTGATGCTGGGCGCGGTGGGGCTGGCCCTAAGCCCGGATCTATCGGTCGGGCGCCGCAGCTCGGGATGCGGGGCGAGTCGAGCCGAAGGAGGCGACGGGCACGAGAAGGAGCGCATCCGTTGATGCGCGACCGAACGCGCGCAGGAGACGACGCCCGGATCGGCCGCATCCGCGCCCGAGATGCCAGCTCGATCCGGTAGATTCGGGCTAGGACTCGAGGCGTGAGACCGTCTCGGGCAACGTTTGGAGGTCCGGCAGGACCGCGGCCGCGATCGACGGGTCGTCTCGCTCACCCAGGCGGTTGATCCAGATCGCCGGGATCCCCAGGTCGTGCGCCGGCACGATGTCATGGAACCAGCTCTGGGCTATGTGCAGGTGCACCTGCGGCTGGTACGAATGGGCAAATGTGATGAAGTGGCCATGCGCCGGCTTGTACGAGCCGACGTCCAGCGCGGTGACCACCGCATCGATCCGAACCGGCAGCCGTTGCCTCGTGCCCGCGAACAGGTCGGGGTCGATATTGGAGAGCACGGCCAGCTTCCAGCCGGACTCGCGCAGCCGGCTCAACGCGGGGCCCACGTCGGCAAACACCGGCCAGCTCGGCAGGCCGTCGGGCAGGACCAGATCGGCCCCCGCGGCCAGCGTTATCGCGGCCTCGGCCGCCGCCCGGCGAAGGGCCTCGGCCAGCACTTCCCGGTAGGGCCGAAAGCCCTCCGCCTGGACCGCCGCCTCCTGGCGGTAGTACAGGGGGAGCAGGCGGGCCGACTGCCCCGGCGCCACCGCCTCGATGCCCTGGGCAATCCCGGTTCGCCAGTCGACCAGGGTGCCGTAACAATCGAAGGTTAACCAGCGCTCCATGATTTCTTATCCTTCTCTCATGTCGGGGTGTTTGAATGATGGCAGATGTCCGATCAACCCCTGGTGCTGGTGGTCGACGATGATCAGCGTATCGCGGGCGCCATCCGGCGTGCCTTGATCTACGAGGGCTACCAGGTGGAGGTCGCCCGCGACGGTCCGGTGGCCCTGACCCACGTGCGCGAGCGTCCACCCGACCTGATGATCCTGGACGTCATGCTCCCCGGCCTGGACGGGATGGAGGTGGCCCGCCGGCTGCAGGCTGGCGGCGGTGAGTTCCCCATCCTGATGCTGACCGCCAAGGATGGCACCTCCGACCGCGTGCGCGGCCTCGACGCTGGTGCCGATGACTACCTGGTCAAGCCCTTCGCCTACGAAGAGCTGCTGGCCAGGGTCCGCGCGTTATTGCGCCGGCGCGCCCCGCGGCGCCAGCGGACCATCCGCTACGCCGATATCTCCATGGACCTCGGCGCGCACGAGGTCAAGCGGGACGGGCGCCTCATAGCCCTGACCGCCAAGGAGTTTGACCTGCTCGAGCTGTTCGTGCGCAATCCCCGGCAGGTGCTCACCCGCGAGCGGATCATGGACGCCGTCTGGGGCTTCGACTTCGGCGCCACCAGCAACGTGGTCGACGTGTACGTCGGCTACCTGCGGCAGAAGCTGGAGGACGGCGGGGCTCCGCGCGTCATCCAGACCCTGCGCGGCGTGGGCTACGTGCTCCGGGAGGAGTGACGGTGTCGATCCGCGCCCGCATTGCCCTGTTCGGAGGTACGGTCGTCGCCCTTGCCGTCCTGCTATTCGGACTGGTTGTCTACTTTCCGGTTAAGGCACGGTTAGAAGATCAGCTGAACTCTGAACTGAGTCAGCAAGCCACCGGTATCGCACGCCAACTCCACCGCCCCGGCTTTCTGGGCCAGCCGGCAATTCGCGTGCCGTTCGGCGCGCAGGATCTCAGAAAGAGTTCCGAGTCGTTTGTCGAACTTCTCGATCCCAGTGGAACCCCCGTTGACTCGACCGGCAAACTTGACGGTGTCGACCCCGTGATTCCCGCCGCCGTGCTCCAGGCTACGTCGCCCACAAACGTGGTGCCAGGCACCGTCAAAGAGAATGACGTCACGCTGCGCGTCTACGTCGGGC
>DASQAY010000359.1:0-3242 GCA_035635515.1 Candidatus Eiseniibacteriota bacterium
ATGCCCGCCCCGACCAGGATCGCCATCAGCGCGTACTGGGGCCTCCTCACCGTGCCCAAGGGTAGCGTTTGACCCTCTCTCTGGGCCGGACTACGATGTCGTCGTGCTCAAGGTCATCACGCCCAAAGAACTGGCTCGCAACCTCGATCCGATCCTGGCCGCCCTGGAAGAGACCGGGTCAACCGTGATCATCAAAAAGGAGGACCTCCCCAGCGCGCTCCTGCTCCGCTTCGACGCCTACATGGCCATGCTGGCGACCATGGATTATTCCGGCTGGGAGCGCTGGGTGGAAGAGGTCCGGAGCGCGTTCCCGAGGGCAACCTTGAGTCCGCCCCGGCGGCCGAAGTCGCTGGTGCCGTCGTTCATCGATCCGGCCGACCTGGGCTTCGATCCGAAGTCGGGCCAGGTCGGGACGGAGGGCGGCCGCCGGCGGCTCGCCGAGGAGCTGACCGAAATGGGCATCACCCTGGATGAGGCTGGCGTCAGCGCCGCGTACTCCCTCGTCCTCAACCTGGCCGAGCGCAAGCGCGTCCTGTACCCGGAAGACCTCCGGCTGGCCGCCGACGAGGCGCAGGGTCGGACGACGCCCGGCCGCTATGCCCTGGACGAGATCGATACCCACCTCCAGAGCGGCGTTCCGTGCACGGCTTCGGTGACGGTCCTGGTGGAGGGCACGCGGAAGAGCGCGAGGGCCTCCGGGGCGGGGCCGCTGGATGCCTGCTTCAAGGCGGTCCAGGAGATCACCGGCATCGCCCCCGAGCTGGAAGACTTCAGCCTGGCGGCCGCTACCCGAGGCAGCGACGCCCTGGGGGAGGCGGTCGTCACCCTGAGCCATGGGACCCAGGTGGTGGTGGGTCGTGCCGTGTCGGTCGACGTGGTGGAGGCCGGCGTGCGAGCGTACCTGAACGCGCTCAACTGGCTGACGCCCAGCCCGGCCGGCACGGCTGCCGGCGCGGGTGAATCGGCCCGGTCGTCTGGGTAGGCCCGCCGGACCGCGATAAGCGGTCTTCCTTGGGAGGCTTGAGGTCACGTCCCCCGCAAGGGGTGGGATTGGTCCAGGTTAGTGCTTGACGAGCTTGATCACTGGCTCGAGCAGCGGCTCGACCACAAAGTAGATCCACCCAAAGATCAGCAGGAAGATCAAGTAGATGAAGAAGATGCCGCCCACGATGATGCCCAGCAGCAGGCCTTTGGAGAAGCGGTTCATCTCCACCCGGACCCCCTTCAGCAGCAGGCTGGCCATCAACAGGCCGAAGGCGGCACCGAACGGATTGGGCCCGTTCCAGAGCGCGAGCAGGGGCACCGGCAGATAGCAGGCCAGCTCCGGGAGGGTACGCGGGATCAGGCCGCCGCGCGGTGCAGCGGCGACGGCGGCCGCGCCGGCGACAGGGGCGGGCCCGGCACCCATCCAGCCCTTGCACTTGCCGCAGTACTGGTTTTCGGGCGCGTTGTAGCGGTACCCGCAGAGCGGGCAGACCTTGAGTTCCATCGTTGCGTCAGGCAGCTCCGCGCAGACGGAAGATTTCCTGCTCCAGCTCGTGGATGCGGTTGTCGCGCTCCACGATCATCCGCTTGTGCTCGGTGAGCACCTTCCGGTTGTGGCGGCCGCCCAGATACAGACGCAGCCGGCCGATCAGAGAGATGGTCCCGACCATCAGCGCCCCCACGGCGGCCGAGGCCAGCACCAGCGACCACACCGGCAGGACCTGGGATGGTACGCCCCAGAAGCTGATGGGCACGGTCCCCTGGTTTTGGACCGCGAACAGGGCCAGGCCGATGCCCAGGGCAAGCGCGATGATCCAGCCAACAATTGCCACAGTGATAAACCCCCGCGTCGTATAACCCGGGCTCCGGGGTGAACTTGCGGACGCTACACTGCCGAACGTGCCGTCCCTCAGCATGCCCGGAACGATCTGGAATACGCCCACGGACGCCGAGGCGATCCGGCCGTTCCGGTTTCGGGGCGGGAGTCGCGGCTGCCTCCTCCTTCACGGGTTCGCCGGAACTCCGCCCGAGGTGCGCGAGCTGGGTGAGTTCCTGGCCGCCCACGGGTACGACGCCCTGGGCCCGGTGATGGCCGGCCATGGCGAGACTCCCGAGGCCATGGCCCGGACCCGCTGGACGGATTGGGCCCGGTCCGCCCAGCACGCGCTCGACCGGCTCCGCCAGGACTGTCGCCAGGTCTTCGTGGCCGGCCAATCGCTGGGCGGGACCATGGCGCTTCACCTGGCGGCCAACAACCCGGACATCCGCGGAATAGTCCCCATGGGAGCGATGGGAAATCCTCGGTTTTTCCCCGACCGGCGGCTGTGGGTCATCCGATGGCTCAAATACGTGCGGCCCTGGCACGTTCCGTCGGCTGACTGCGACCTGGGAGACCCATCCCGGCTGCTGGCCCTGCATAGCTACGCCCGCCGGCCCGCGGTCTGCATCGAGAGCCTGATGCACTTTCTCCGGGTGGTGCAGAAGGAACTGCCCTTGATCCGGGTCCCCACGCTGCTCCTGCACGGTCGCCGCGACCGCACGGTGCCCGTCCAGAATGCCCCCTACATCCTGGAACGACTCGGCTCCGCCGATAAGCAGCTCATCTGGTTCGAGCGCTCAGGTCACACGATCACCGTCGACCTGGAGCGAGACCAGGTAAACCGCACCGTGCTGGCCTGGCTCCAGCGCCATTGAGCTCGGAGAGCTCCTGGCCGGCGCAAGAACCCCGGCGCGCCCCGACCGCGATGATCGCCAGCGTCAATGTGCTGGCGAGCTCCGCCGGGTTGGATGTCCTCAGGCGAGGCGGCAACGCCGTGGACGCCGCGGTCGCGGCCGGAGCCGTCCTCACGGTGACCGAACCCTGGAGCGGCCAGCTGGGCGGCGACGGGTTCCTCCTGGTCCGGTCGGGGGAGACCGGTCAGGTCACCGCCATCAATGGCAGTGGGGCTGCTCCCGCGGCAGCCAGGCTGGACGCCTTTGCGGCCCGCGGCGCGATTCCGGACACCGGCTGGTGGGCGTCCACGGTCCCCGGGTTAGTCGATGCCTGGCGGGTGGCCCTGGAACGGTTCGGCAGCCGTCCCCTGGCCGAGCTGCTGGAACCGGCCATCACCTACGCCGAAGACGGCTTTCCGCTCACCGCCCGGCAGTCCCGCAGCATCGGGGAGATGGCCGCCGCGTTGAGTACGGAGCCGGCCGCCATCTTCCTGCCCGGCGGGTCCAGGCCGCAGCCGGGATACCGGCTCCGGCAGCCGGCGCTG
>DASQAY010000360.1:0-2797 GCA_035635515.1 Candidatus Eiseniibacteriota bacterium
GGTCGAGCGGCGTCGCCGCCGGGCTCGGGGTCGCCACCGGCGATGGCGTCTACGCAGCCCTGGCGGCGTTCGGCGTGGCGGCCATCATCAGCGCCCTGGTCGCCCAGCGCCGCTGGCTGGCGCTGCTCGGGGGCGGCGCCCTGCTGGTGCTCGGCCTGCGGTCACTGTTATCCAGCCCGGCGAAGGCCGAGCCGGAGTCCGTTTCGGTCAACGGCGGGCTGGCGCTCGGCTACCTCTCCACGCTGGGTCTGACGCTCACCAACCCGGCCACCATCCTGGCCTTCGCCGCGGTCTTTGCCGGGTTGGGACTGGGGCGAACCGGGGGGCTCGGCGCGGTCCTGCTGGTGGCGGGGGTCCTGCTGGGGTCCGCGCTGTGGTGGGCGGTGCTGGCCAGCCTGGTGGCGTCGCTCCGCCGACGTATCACGCCGGCCGTGGTGCGCGGCATCAGTCTCCTGTCGGGGCTGGCCATCGTAGGGTTCGGGGTGTTGGCGATCGTCTCGGCCCTGGGCGGGTATAGACAGGTATAGATAGGTCAGTGATGAGCGCTCCCAGCCGAATCCTGGATCGGCCAGAGTACCTCCGCGAGCGGCTGAAGGCCCTGCCCGAGGGCCCCGGTGTCTACCTGATGCGCGATGTGAAGACCCGGGTCATCTACGTGGGCAAAGCCCTCAGCCTGTACAACCGCGTCCCCAACTACTTCCACGCCGCCAGCGTGCTGCCCGAGCACATCGCGGCCATGGTCGACCGGGTTTACGACTTCGATGTGATCACCACGGCCAATGAAAAGGAAGCACTCGTCCTCGAAAACACGCTCATCAAGCGGCACAAGCCGAGGTTCAACATCCGGCTGCGGGACGACAAGAACTACCTCTATATCAAGCTACCCGTCAACGAAGAATTCCCTCGCGTGTATACCGTCCGGCGGGCGGGGTCCGATGGCGCCAAATACTACGGGCCCTATACGAACGCCATCGCGCTCCGGAGTACCCTCAAAACGGTCCGCCGGGTCGTGCCCTACCGTACCTGCACCGACCACGAATTCGCCCTGCATCGCCCCTGCTTCTACTACCACCTCAAGCTGTGCACGGCCCCCTGCGCCGGCCTTCAGACCCAAGATGAGTACCATCAGCAGCTCGACCAGATCGCCCTGTTCCTGGAAGGGAAGTCCGACGACCTGGTCAAGCAGCTGAAACGGCAGATGGCCGACGCCTCGGAGGCGACCAAGTTCGAAGCGGCCGCCCGCTACCGCGACCGGCTGCAGGCGATCGAGACCATGGCCCAACGGCAGCGGATGCTGGCGCTCGGCCGGTTCGACCAGGACCTGTTCGGCCTGGCCCGGGCCGACGGGCAGGCGATGGTGACGGTCTTCTCAGTTCGGGAGGGCAAGCTGTCCGGGTCCGAGAACTTCGAGCTGGTTGGCCTGGGCGGAGAGCAGACCGAGGCCGAGGCCGTGAACGCCTTCGTCAGCCAGTACTACGCCAGCGCCACCCACATTCCGAAGGAAGTCTTCGTGCCGGCCAGCCTGCCGGACGGGCCCGTGATCGAGCAGTGGCTCTCCGAGCGTCGCGGCTCCCACGTCAGTATCCGCGTCCCGCAGCGCGGCAGGCACCGCGACCTGCTGGCCCAGGCGGCCGCCAACGCTCAGGAAGCCATGCGTCAGCTGCGCATCAAGCACGACTACGACGAGCAGCGCACCGGCGCGCTGCTCAGCGACCTGCAACGCGAGCTGCGGCTGCCGGCGGTGCCCACCCGGATCGAGTGCTACGACATCTCGAATATCCAGGGCAAGCACCCGGTCGGGTCGATGGTTGTGTTCGAGCACGGCCGCCCGAAGCCGGCTCACTACCGGCATTTTCGTATCAAGTCCGTCGTGGGGGCCAACGACTTCGCGATGCTACAGGAGGTGCTGCGCCGGCGTTTCGCTCGCTACACGCGGCCAGGCGGGGGCATGCCCGACGAGCCGAGCTTCAGCTCCCTCCCGGATGTTGTCCTGATCGATGGCGGGAAGGGCCAGCTCTCGGCGGCCCGCGAGGTCCTCGAATCGATCGGATTGGGGCAGATCCCGACGTTTGGATTGGCCAAGGAGCAAGAGGAATTGTTTGAATCCGGCCGGTCCGAGCCCATCCGGCTGCCGCTCGACTCGGAAGCGCTCTTCCTGGTGCAGCGGATCCGGGATGAGGCCCATCGCTTCGCCATCACCTTCCATCGCGTGGTCCGCCGGAAAGACGCGTTCGCGTCCGTGCTGGATGGTATTACCGGGCTCGGACCGGTCCGGAAGCGGGCGCTGCTGCGCGCCTTCGGCAGCATCGACAGCATTCGGAATGCCAGCGTCGACGACCTGAAGACCGTCAAGGGGATCACCCGCCAGGTGGCGGTCGCCATCAAAGAAATGGTGTAGCCGTGGGCCTGGCTAGAATCGGATCATGAAGGGCCTCTCGCGCGATTGGCGCTGCTCGTTCTGCGGCAAGCGGCAGGACCAGGTCCGCAAGTTGGTCGCCGGGCCGGGAGTCTTCATTTGCAACCAGTGCATCGCCCTCTGCAATGAGGTCCTCGCCGAGGACGAGCGGTCGCGTCCCCCGGCGACAGACCCACCGGCCCCTGGCGGATGGCTCCGCCGGGTGGTTGGGCCAAAGCCGCCCCATCGGCAGGCCTGAGGAAGGAGACCTCCGAGCTAGCCTGGCTGGGACTCGGTCCGCGACGTCGGGACGGGCGTTTCTTCGACCTTCGGCGGTTCGGCGGTAACCGAGGGTTCTGGAGCGACCGCCGGATCGGCCGCTTCGGCCTTCGGCGGTTCGGA
>DASQAY010000361.1:0-2768 GCA_035635515.1 Candidatus Eiseniibacteriota bacterium
TTCAGGTTGCCGCCGAACGGCGCGTCGATCGCCGAATAGTAATTTGCGATGTTGACGCTGGCGTGCCCCGACGGCTCGATGAACGTGGATGGGACGAGCCCGACTCCTGCGAACACGGGACCGGCTGTCCCCGCGGGATAAACGGCGGACGTCGCCAGATCGATCTGAAAGGTGTTGGACAGATCGGGAAAGATATTGGGATCGGGCTGGGCGACGGAGAAGAACGGGTGCTCGGAGATCGTGGCGACGTTCATGCGCACTTTCGGGAGGCTTCCCGAGGACGTGGTCCAGGTCGACGTGTCGACCCCGAGCTCGGCCAGATCGAGCTTGAACTCCCAGAAGCGGTGCGGTGTCATGGAATGCAGGGTCCCGCCGAACCCGATCGCGGCTTCCGAGAGCGCGCTCACGGGCTGGCAACCGGTGAAGGTGGATCCCGACAGGTAGAAGGCCTTGATGAAAATGCGGCCGTCTGCGCAAGTGTCGTAGATGAGATCGACGTTCGGGGTGACCCCCTTGTTGAGGTCCGGGTCGACTGCGAGGACGTAATAGTCTCCCGGGCCCGCGTGGGCAGGGGGATCGTCGGTGGTGTCATCCACGACGTCCAGCAGGACGTACAGGAACGAACCGTCGTTCATGGTCCGCAGACGCGCGTGCGTCAGCACGGTGAAGGTCGCGGAGCCCCATTCTCCGGATGAAGCCGAGCCATCGATGGTCGGCGGCGAGGAGGCCCACCGCCGGCCAATCTCCGTGTCGGCCCTGGCGACTGCAGGAAAGAGAAGGACGCAGGCGGAGGCCAGCAGGAAAAGAAAAGGCCCGCATCGACGGCGAGCGCTCCCGGGGTGCATCGATTGACTGGGCATGGGACCTCCCTCGTGACAGACCAAGAGCTGCGGTGCGGACGTCAAGAGGCACTGCGGGGGTCTCCCGCGAAACCGGGGGACCCCCGCTGGTTCGAAGGGCCGAGTCGGTTCTCTGCGGCCTCCTATTTCGCGGCGAGGGCGGCGATCTCCCGGCCCTCGGAGTCCGAGGCGACGATGGCGGTGAGGCGCGGGCTGCCGCCACCCTTGATGCGCAGGACCGCTCCGTCGCCGCTGACGCCGGTGGCGGCGTTGCTGAACGCCACGATCCTCAGGACCCCCTGATCGAGCGTGGTGGTCGCCTGCCAGTTCTTCCCGGCGGTGAGCCCCTCCAGCGACACCGTCGCCTTCGCTCCGGCGGCCTTCAGCTCGAGCTGCAGGCCGCTCAGGTCGACCGCCCCGCGCACCTTGACCAGGAACTCCTTCGGGCCATCCTTCTCCACGCTGATGGAGAATGGGGTCGGCGGGGCCGCCAGGACCGCCGCCTGCGCGCTCAGGGCGCCGACGCCGCCGGCGCTGCACGGGCAGAGCGGCGGCCGCCCCAGCGCCTTGTTGCGGATGCGCACCACGTCCAGGACGTTGATCAGGGCGTCCACGACGCAGCGCTGGTCGAGCATGTTGGCCGCCCATCTCTGGAACGGCAGCGGCGGCGGGGCGCCGACCGGCAGGTTGAGGGAGAAGTTGATGGCCCGCACCACGTCCAGGACGTTGACCGCGTCATCGGCGTTCACGTCGGCCTTGGCGACGCCGTTGAACGGGGCGCTGCTGCCGGTGATGTTGATGCCCGGGTCGGTGGCCTGCAGGTTCAAGGAGGTGCGGGTCATGGGCAACAGCGGGTCGAGGCAGCAGGCGATCCGGAACGGCGCGGAGCCGATGCCGGACGAGAAGCCCAGGCTGGCCGGCTGCAGGGTGCCGGCGCAGACCGGGCCGACCGACATGGCGGCGGTGCCGTTGTAGCCGGTGGCCAGGGTGCCGGTGAAGGTCAACGCCTCGACGGTGGCGGGGAACGGGAGCGGGTCGAACTGGTCCACGCCCACCGGGGAGCCGATCGGCCGGAAATTGAAGCTGCCGGCGGGACGGACGATCACCTGGCCGGGTTGCGGGCAGGAGTTGCAGGGGATCTGCACGCCGTTGGCGTCGCTCAGGACGCAGTTGCCGAGGCCGAACGGGCTCATGGGGCCGATCGGCGCGCTGGCGGCGATGTCGAAGTCGACCAGGGCGACCTGCGCGGGACCGGGCCCGAGGCCGGCGGGCGGGTTGCTGTGGCCGAGGACGCGCAGCACCCCGAAGCCGACCAGGGCGCTGTTGATCGACCAGCCGGTGGCGGCGGCGGTGTCGGCGCCGAGGCGGACCCCGGCGGGGTTGAGCAGGGACGGGTTGAAGCCGACGTCCACCTGGAAGCCGGCGACGCCCTCGCCGTTGTCCAGACTGATCGGCACCGTCACCCGCTGCCCCGGCTCACCGAACGTCGAGCCGATGCAGATTTGACGACCCATGGGGGCCCGCACGCTGAGGCCGGCTACATCGAAGAAGGATGTGTTCAGCCCGTCGCTGGCGAAGATGCGGATCAGGCCGCCCCCGTCGCTTCCCTCCACGGAGCCCGGATCGAAATCGAGCTCGTTGGTCGTGAGATTCACCCCGATCGGCACGAAGCTCTTCCCGCCGTCGGGGCTGTAGGCCGCCTGGAACATCAGCTCGGCGGGCGTCGAGTCGGGGTCCGACACGTCCCACTTGATCATCATCGGAGCGTCGATCGTGGCCCCCTTCTGCGGCGAACTGACACGCACCGCGGGAGGCGTGGCGGAGCGCACGAACCCGCCGAACATCGTGGTGCCGGCGGCGTCGGTGATCTCGAGCGAGTTCGCCGGACCGGCCAGCGGGACCATGACCTCGAAGGCTCCGAGTCCCTGG
>DASQAY010000362.1:0-6457 GCA_035635515.1 Candidatus Eiseniibacteriota bacterium
CGACCAAAGCGCCAGCAGCTCGTTCTCCATCAACGTGCGCGTCTGGACGTCGAGGGCGGAAAAGGGCTCGTCCATCAGCAGGATGCGCGGACCGTTGATCAGGCTCTGCGCCAGCCCGACCCGCTTGCGCATGCCGCCCGAGAGCTGGTGCGGGTAGCGGTCTTCGAACCCGGCCAGCCCCACCCGGGCGATCCAATCGCGGGCCTGGCCGCGGGCGTCGCGGCCCGGCGCGCCGTGGTAGCGGGGGCCGGCGGCCACGTTTTCCAGGACCGTCTTCCAGGGAAAGATGGCGTCGGTCTGAAAGACGTAGCCGATGCCCTCGGGGATGCCGCGCACCGGTTGGCCCATGACGGTGACGTCGCCGGCGCTGGGCCGCTCCAGGCCGGCGATCAGCGCCAGGGTGGTCGACTTCCCGCAGCCCGTTGGCCCGACGACGGCGCAGAACTCGCCTGGGGCGACCTCCATGGTGAGGTCGCGAAGGGCGGTATAGACCCCGCCGCTGGGCGTGGCAAACCGCTTGGTCACGCCGCGCAGCTGGATCGCCGCGTCCACGTCGACCACTCTGGCGGGGCGTACGCCCCATGGGAACCGTTGTGGTCGTTGCGTCCCTTTTGGTCGTTTTGGTCGGCGGCTGGGCGCCGCCTGGGCGCTACGATGGAGGACCTGGCGTGAAAACGCGCTTGCCGCTCGCTTACCAGATCCTGGTGTTCCAGGTCGGCATCGTCCTGGTGGCTGCCGTCCTGGGCACCGTGGCGGCTGTCTGGCAGGCCGCCCAGGAGCTCGATCGGCAGTATGAGCAGCGCTCGCTGGCCATTGCCCAGACGGTGGCGTCGATGGCGCCCATCCGGACCGCGCTGCAAGCAGGGGATCCCGATGGGGCCATCCAGGCTACGGCGGAGCAGGTCCGCCGGGACACCGGGGCCCGCTATGTGGTGGTCGCCGACCGCAACGGGATCAGGCGCTCGCACCCGAACCCGGCGCGGATCGGACAACGGGTGGACGAGGACCCCGGGTACGTGCTGGCCGGACACACCTGGGTGGGCGTCCAGCGCGGCACCCTGGGTGTCTCGGCGCGAGGCAAGGCGCCCATCTTCGACGGCGGCCAGGTGATCGGCATGGTCTCGGTCGGCTTCCTGGAGACGCAGGTGGGCCGCCAGCTGCTCGGCGAGCTGCCCGGCTACGCGGCGATCGTGCTCCTGGCCCTGGGGCTGGGCGCCGCCGGCTCGTTCTTGTTAGCGCGGCGGCTGAAGCGGCAGACCTTCGGGCTGGAGCCGTACGAGATCGCCGGCCTCCTGGAAGAGCGCGAAGCCAGCTTCCGCGGCATCCACGAGGGGGCCCTCGCCACCGATAGTGAGGGGCGAATCACGCTGGTCAACGACGAAGCCCGCCGGCTGCTCGACCTGCCGGCGGCGACCGCCGGCAAGAAGCTCTCCCAGGTACTGCCCGCCGGCCGGCTGCTCGAGTTCCTGTCCGGCCGGCTGCGTGACGACGACGAGATCCTGCTGGCCGGCGAGCGGACCTTGCTGGCCAGCCGCCGGCCGGTCCGCCTGCGCGGCCAGGTGATCGGTCACGTGGTCACCCTGCGCGACAGCACGGAATTGAGAACCCTGTCCGGCGGGCTCGGCATCGACAGCCTGACCGACGCGCTGCGGGCGCAGGCCCACGAGTTCTCCAACCGCCTGCACGTGATCGCCGGGCTGGTGGAGCTGGGCCAGGGCGAGGAGGCCATCCGACTGATCAGCGAAGTGTCCGGGGTCCACCAGAACCTGAGTGAGGCCCTCCTGGAGCGCATGGGCGACCCGGTGCTGGGCGCGCTCTTGCTGGCCAAGGCCGCGGCGGCATCCGAGCGCGGCGTCGAGCTGCGCGTCTCGGACAACACCGTGCTCAGCGGCAGCCCGCTCGATGGCAATGACCTGATCACGCTGCTGGGCAACCTGATCGACAACGCCCTGGACGCCGCGGTGGAATCCGGCGGCGAGCGCCGGGTCGAGGTCTCCGTCACCACCGAGGGCGGTGCCCTGGTGATGCGCGTCCACGACAGCGGCGCGGGCGTTGCCCCCGACCTGATGGAGCGGATCTTCGTCGAGGGCTTCACCACCAAGGTGCGGTCGAACGGCCGCCGGCGCGGCTTTGGGCTGACCCTGGTGCGCGAGGTGGCTCGCCGCAATGGCGGCGACGTGACGGTCGTCAACGACGCCGGGGCCATGTTCACGGTCCGCCTGCCCCTGCACGCGGCGGTGCCCGCATGATCCGGACGCTGGTCGTCGATGACGACTTTCGGGTGGCCGACCTCCATTGCGCCTATGTGTCGCGAGTGGCCGGCTTCAGTGTCGTCGGCCGGGCGCACACCGGCGCCGAGGCCCTGGCGGAGGTCGACCGGACCTTCCCGGACCTGGTCCTCCTGGATCTTTACCTTCCTGATATGTCAGGGCTCGACGTGCTGCAGCGGCTGCGCGAGGGGAGCCATCCATCCGTCGACGTGATCGCCATCACGGCAGCCCGTGACGTGAGCAGCCTGCAGATCGCCATGCGCGGTGGAGTCGTCCACTACTTGATCAAGCCGTTTCGCTTGGCGGCCTTCCAGGAGAAGCTCACCTCCTATGCCGCCGCGCGGGCTCGCCTGGCCCGGCTGGCGGAGGCCGACCAGGGCGAGGTCGACCGGATCTTCGCGGCACTGCGCACCTCGCGGCCGGAGCAGCTCCCCAAGGGTCTCTCGGACGCCACCCTCGGGCTGGTGATCCAGGCGCTGGGGCGCTCCGGGTCGGGGCTGACCGCCGCTGCGGTCGCCGAGGCCGCCGGGTTGAGCCGGGTCACGGCGCGACGCTACCTGGACTATCTCTGCCAGCTCAGCATGGCCGAGGTGACGATGCGCTACGGCGGCCCCGGCCGCCCCGAGCACCGCTATCAGCTGGTTGGCGCTAAGGCTGGACTTTCAGCGATAACCTCTGGTAGGCTCCTCGGACCGAGCCCCGGCTAAGCAGCATTCAGCAGAAGGAGCATTGTGTGGAAGGGCATACCCTGGTACCTGAAATCGACGCGGTGATCGCTGGCCGGCGGATGCTCGCCCACCCCTTCTATCAGCGATGGCTGGCCGGTGACCTGACCCGCGACGACCTTCGCCGGTACGCCGCCCAGTACTTTCGATTTGAAGCGGCCTTTCCCGGGTACCTGTGCCAGGTGCTGGCCAAGCTGGACACCGCCGCCGACCGGCGGGTCCTGCTGCAGAACCTGGTCGACGAAGAAGGAGGCCCAGAGACCCATCTCGAGCTGTTCGTCCGTTTTGCCAACGCGCTGGGCCTGACCAAAGAAGACCTGGAACGAACCCCGGTCACGGAGTCGACCCAGACCCTGCTGGAGACGTTCGACCAGGCCACCCGGCACGGCTCGGCGGCCGAGGGGCTGGTCGCGCTCTATGCCTACGAGTCGCAGGCCGCCGAGGTGGCGGCCAGCAAGTCCGCCTCGCTGATGGCAAGGTACGGCATCGCGCCTGGGGACGGCACCGCGTTCTGGGAAGTCCACGCCGAAGCCGACGAGCTGCACGGGGCTTGGGAGCGAGAATTACTGGAACGTCTCAAGGCTGAACCCGACCGGGTGGTCGCGGCCGCCAGGAAAGCGGCCGATGCGCTGTGGGGATTCCTGGACGGCTTCAGCTCGCCCGCGCCGGCGAGTGAAGGCGCGCTCCCAGCGCCCGCGTAACCGGGACGATCAGGTCCACGTCGGTCTGGGCGGTTCGCCAGTTGGCGATCGCCGGCCGGAAGGCCACCTTGCCGGCATAGACCGTCGTGCCGAAATAGACGCGGCCATCGTCGATAACGGCCTGGCCCAACCGCCGGTTCAGGTCGTCGAGCGATTTCTCGGGGACGCCATCCGGCTGGTACCTGAAGCAGACCACGTTCAGGCGGGGCTCTTCCAGGAGCTCGAAGTCCGGGGCCGCCCGCACCTGGTCGCCGAGCCGCCGCGCCAGCCGGACGTGGCGTTCGACCAGCGACCGGTAGCCGCTCCGACCATAGGCGGCCAGGGTCGCCCAGACAGCCAGCGCTCGGGCCCGGCGGGACATCTCCGGGCCGAGATAGCCGTAGTCCGGATGATCAGCCACGGCCGCTGGGAAGTACGGCGCGTCCAGGCCGAACACGTCATGCAGGAGTTGCCCATCGCGGACAAACGCGAATCCGCAGTCGTAGGGCACGTTCAGCCACTTGTGTCCGTCGGCGATCGCCGAGTCGGCCAGCTCAACCCCGGGCGCCAGCTCCGCGGTCATGGGGGAGACCCGAGCGAACAGTCCGAAGGCGCCGTCCACGTGCAGCCAGGCATGGTGCCGGTAGGCCAGCGAGGCGAGCTGCTCGATGGGATCAAACCCACCGGCGTTGACCTCGCCGGCCGTGGCCACCACGATCGCCGGCGCGCCGCGGTGCTCTCGCAGCGCGCGCTCCAGGTGCTCCAGGTCGACGCGACCGGACGGATCTCGGCTGAAGACCTGGACCAGGGCATGCCCAACACCCAGCATGCCCAGTGCCTTGCGGACGCTGGCGTGCACGAACCCGCTGGTCAGGACCGGCAGGGCGGGCAGCCCGCTCATGCCCTGTTGGGCGATGTTCACGTCCTGTTGCTGGCCCCACCACTGGCGAGCGGCGGCCAGCGCCGTGAAATTGGCCATGGTGGCCCCGGTGGTCAGGACGCCGCCCCAGCTGCCGGGGAGCTGGAACAGGTCCTTGAGCCACTCGAGCGCCAGCTGCTCCAGGCGCGAGCCGAGTGGGGAGCTGACCCAGAGCCCCGCGTTGTTGTCGAGCGCCGAGGCGAACCAGTCCGCGGCCAGGGCCGCCGGAGTCGACCCGCCGGTGACGAAGTGAAAGAACCGCGGACCGGCGGAACGCGTGGCCGCCTCGACGCCCTCGGTCAGCAGCTGCGTCAGCGCCGCAGCGCTCCCGTTGCCCTCCTCGGGGAGCCCGCCGGTAAACCGTCCGGCCGCCGCCTCGCTCTCCGGGCCGCGAACCGGCAGGTCATCCAACGTGGCGAAATACCGGTTGACCGCGTCCCCCACCTGGGCCAGCAGCGCCGGAATCCGATCGTGATCCGACAGCGGGTCCGGCATGGCACGTAGTCTAGGTGCTGGCATGGCGCAGACGGACACGGCCCGACAGATCACCGACTTTCTCCGGAGCCTGCGCGCGATTCGGCAGTACGAACGCACGCCGGTGCCGGAAGACGTGGTCAGCGACATCCTGGAAGTCGCCCGCTGGTCCGGCAGCGCCAGCAATCAACAGCCCGGCGAGATCGTGGTCGTCCGCGACCGCGCGACCCTCAAAGCCCTGGCCAGCGTGGAAGGATACGTTGGGCACCTGGCCGGCGCCCCCCTGGTCATGGTCATCGTGATGCCCGGCAAGTGGGAGGAAGGCGAGGTGTTCGACGAGGGGCGGCTGAGCGAACGCATCATGCTGGCCGGCCTGGCGCATGGGCTGGGCTCCTCGATCGGTTGGTTTGCCGATAACGGATCGACCGAAGCCCGCCGGCTCCTGAATGTGCCGAACGGTCGCCGGCTGCGGACCGCGATCGCCCTGGGCTACCCGGCGACCAAGCCACGCCGCGGCCGGCGAAAGCCACCCGAACGCCTTGTTCACTGGGAGCGCTACGGGGACCCGCGCCGTTAGCTAACTAACCTTCGCGGCGTGAGCCCAGCAGCAGGAGACCAGCGATCGCGGCGGGCAGCACCAGGTTGGTCAGCGCCGGCACCGGTCCGTTCAGGGAATTGACGGGCAGCAACGACAGCAAGAGCGTGACGGCCACGCAGAAGCCTTCCAGCCCCACCGTCCACCGGCGCGCCCAGCGGCGATGGCGCAGCACGCCCCGGGCCAGCCAGAAGGTGCCTCCAGCCAGCAAGAGCGTGGCGAGACCTAAGAGGCGCATCCAGGGCTCGACAATCCCGAAGGGCAGCGCCCCCAGGCCGGCTACCAGGAACAGGCTGGCCTGGATGCCCAGCAGCACCGAGGCGATCTCCGGCGCGCCCTGTGTTGGCTGCGCTTCTGCGTTGACCATCTGACTCAACTCCTCTCGAGAAGCCGCTGAACCTTCGGGTCCAGGTCGGCCGCGAATGGCCCGAACTTGCCGTTGTCGACGATCCACACATGCAGCATCGGCGGGGTGGTCACGATCATCGCGCCCAAAGGACATGACCAAAAGGGCGTTGCGAAGCTCAGCTCAAAGCCGAACGGGGTAAAGCAAATGCCCTCGTGCTGATGCCATTGAGTGAGCGGCCCGCCCGGGTCGGGGCCCCACTGGCCGGCGCGCGGCATCTGGAACATGGCGCCGATCAGCTTCAGGCCATGCGTCGTGCGGGCGTAGACCAGGGCCTGCGGCCGCATCGGGTCCAGGATCGCCACGGCGTTGGCGTGGTTTTCGAAGTGCAGCAAGGGATCCGCGTCGGAGACCGCTCCGGGCCTGTACCCGGCGGCGATCGCGGTCT
>DASQAY010000363.1:0-12184 GCA_035635515.1 Candidatus Eiseniibacteriota bacterium
AGGACGCCCCCGATCACCAGTACGCCTCCCAGCAGCTGGACCGCACCGACGCGCTCGTGCAGGAGAAGGGCCGCGAAAAGCACGCCGATGAAGGGCTGAATGTTCGCGTACAGCGTGCCCCGCGCCGGGCCCAGCCGCCGCATCCCGACGTACCAGAAGATGTTGGTCAGGACGATGGCGGCGAGCATGGAGTAGGCAAACAGTCCCCAGGTGCTTGGTCGCATGGCCGCGATCTGCCCTGGGTTCGTCTGAGGCAGCCCGATGGGCAGCAAGGCGATGGTCCCCAGCAGCAGCACCCAGGCGCTCACCTTGAACACCGAGTTGCGCCGCACCAGCGGCCGCAGGGCCACCGAATAGACGGCCCAGGTGAGCGCGACGCCGACGCCCAGCAGGTCACCGAGCAGGTTGAAGTTCAGCTGCACCCCGCCAGGCCGGAACAGGACGATGGCCGCCACGCCCAACATCGAAACCGCGATGCCGGCCCAGTGCCGGAGTCCGACCGACTCCATGCGCGACCCCGCCACCAGGAGCGCCGCCCAGGCCGGGGTGGAGGCCAGCAGCAGCGAGAGGTTGGAGGCGGTGGTGAACTTCAGGCTGTAGACGAAGCACACCTGGTTGAGGGTGATGCCAAAGAGGGCCGCGATCGCCAGCGGCCCCCAGTCCCGCCTGGCCAGGCCCATCCGGCGTTCCCGGATCGAGACCACCAGGAAGAAAATGGCGGCCGCGGCCAAAAATCGCAGGATGGAGAGTTCGAGTGGCTGGAAATCGCGCAACAACAGCTTGACCACGGTGACGTTCAGGCCCCAGATCCCGACCGTCAGCAAGAGCAAGCCATCGGCCAGGTCGACCCGCGGCCGGCTGCCGGCCGACGTCACGACGACAGGGCAGAAAACGCCAGCACGGTCAGGATCGCGTTGTTCAGCGAATGCAGCAGGATGGTGTTGCCGAGAGACCCGGTCCATTCGTAGAGCAGCGCCAGCACGATGCCCATGAACGTGAAGACCGGCCAGAGGGCCAGCCGGTCGAGGCCGCTGAAGTGGGCCAGTCCGAACAGGGAGGCGCTGCCCAGCACCGCGGCCCAGACCGGCCAGTGCGCGCGCAAGTACCGATAGAGCATTCCGCGGAAGAAGATCTCCTCGCAGACCGGCGCCATCACCGCGGTGACCAGCAGGGCCAGGATCAGCACGCCCAGGCCATGCGGACGCTGGACGAAGAGCTCCCGCGTGTTGCTGGGCAAGGGCCGCCCGTGGTTCGCGATCAGCCCCAGCGTCCAGGCAATGATCCCCTCGGCCGTGAACCACGGCACCAGCCCCGCCACGATCACGACGGACGTGGCCGGCGTGGGCCAGCGCAGGCCCAGCATCCGGGCCGGCTCGCGGACCCGGCGGAGACCCACCACGATGCCACCGGCGAAGACCGCGTAGATCAACGCCAGGAGGAGCATCAGCGCTACCTCGGCGTTGGCCCGAATGAGCGGGCGCTCGACGCGGGCCGCCACCAACAACGCTCCGAAGAGCAGGGCCACGCCGCCCACGGTGATCAGGACCGTGACCAGGAGGTCGGCCAACCGGAGATTGAGCCCGGGGGGAAAACGGTCGGCGGCCGGCCCGCGGGCGACCGCGGGCAGGCTCACGACGATTCGGCGCGGCGGCGGGCCGCTACGCGATAGGCGTCGACGGCGCAGAACAGCCAGAGTCCGGTGGCGCCCACGCCCAGTGGGATGCCCACGATGTCGCCGATCAGGGTCAGGTCGAAATCAATGCCCAGCAGCTCTCCGCCCACGATCGCCACAAAGAAGATGAGGCCGCGCTTGGGCGCGCCCGCGTACCAGTGCCCGAGGCCGGGGACGATGGAGAGCAGCGCGGCCGACCATGGACTGGGCTGGTTCGACCGCGGAACGGCGCGCGTCTCGACCAGCTCGGCGTGGACCGGCTGCACATGGACCTGGGTGCCGCACTCGGGGCAGAATTTCGCATCCGGCGCCAGCGGCGTCTGGCAGCGCGGGCAGGCGTCCATTGTTGCAAGGGTACAGGAGTACCATTGGGTCGAAGTTCGAGCTGAGCAGGAGGAATTTCGCGTGGCCGAAACGATGCAAGAGACGAGCGTGACGTTCAGCAAGCGGGACGGGATCGGCGTCATCACATTGAACCGGCCCGGCGCCAACGCGTACAACTTCGAGGTCATGCGCCAGCTCAACGATGCGGTGGACGTGGCTCGGCTGGATACCGAGGTCAAAGTGATCATCCTCAGCTCGGGCCTCGAGAAGTTCTTTTCCGCCGGGGCCGACATCAACATGCTCAAAGCCGCCGAGCCCCCCTACAAAGCCAGCTTCTGCCTCTTCTGCCAGGAAACGTTGATGAAGCTGGAACGGACGCCCAAGATCGTGATCGCCCAGCTGGGTGGGCACTGCGTGGGCGGCGGGCTCGAGATCGCCCTGGCCTGCGACCTCCGGTTCATGGCGGCGGGTCCGTACCAGATCGGTCTTCCCGAGGTCAAGCTGGGCGTGCTCCCGGGGACCGGCGGCACGCAGCGGCTGCCCCGCCTGGTGGGCAAGAGCCGCGGCCTTGACCTGATCATCACCGGCCGGCTGTTGACCCCCGAGCAAGCACTCGAGATCGGCCTCGTGGATCGCGTGTTCCCCAAGGAAGATCTCGAGATCAAGACCATGGAGTACGCGCAGGAGATCGCGTCCGGCCCGAGCCGCACCATCGGCCTGATTAAAGTCGCCGTCACCGAGGGCATTGAGATGCCGCTCTCCGGCGGGCTGGCCCTGGAGCGGGAGGTCCAGAACCAGCTCTTCCAGAACCAGGATGCGAAGGAAGGGCTGGCCGCCTACGTGGAGAAGCGCAAGCCCAAGTTCACCGGACGCTGAGCCCGAAGATCGTGGCGGGTGTCGAGGTCGAGCGTGAGGACGCGATTGTCCGGATCACGCTCAACCGCCCGCCGCTGAATATCCTGGACGTGGCGACGCTGGAGGGGCTGAACCGGGCTCTCGACGCCGCCAACGTGCCCGATGTGCGCGTGGTGGTGCTTCGCTCCTCCCTGGAGCGCGGCTTCTCGGCCGGCGTCGACATCCGGGACCACGTACCGGACACGCTCAACGCCATGCTGGAGGCGGTGCGCGAGAACGCCGGTCTCCTGCTGACGCTCGATCCGCTGACCGTCGCCGGCGTTCACGGCATCACCCTGGGCGGCGGCGCCGAAGTCGCGCTCCTCTGTGACGTGGTGGTGGCGGCCAGCTCCACCACCATCGGCCTGCCGGAGATCGGGCTGGGCGCGTTTCCCCCGGTGGCCGCTGCCTGCTTCCCCGAGCTGTGCGGGATACGGCGCACCATTGACCTGATCCTGGGCGCCACCATGGATGCCACGGCGGCGCAGCAGGCCGGGCTGATCAGCCACGTGGTCGCCCCGGACGCGGTCGACGCCACGGTCGATGCGCTGGCCAGGCGGCTGGCTGGGCTCAGTGGCGTGGCGCTGCGCTCGGCCAAACGGGCGTGGCGGGCCGGCCGCACGGAGACGGCGCTCGATCGGCTGGACGCTGCCATGGCGATCTACGTGGAATCGGTCGGCCGGTCAGCCGACGCCGCGGAGGGCATCTCCGCCTTCCTGGAGAAGCGCGAGCCGGCCTGGAGGCACCACTGACCGACAAACGCGCCCCGCTCCATCAGGCCCTCCAGCGACTGGTTCCCGATGGGTCGTCCATCGCGCTCGGCCTGTCCCTCGAATCGCTGATTCCGTTCGCAGCGGTGCATGAGCTCATCCGCCTGGGCCGGCGCGACCTCACCCTGATCGGGCCCATCTCCGACATGGCTTTCGACCAGCTGATCGGAGCCGGGTGCGTGCGTCAGGTGATCGCCGCCTGGGTTGGCAACGTGGCGGGGGGATCCGGCTACGCGTTTCGGCGCGCGGTCGAGGATGGGGTCCCCCATCCGATCGCGGTGGAAGACCACAGCAACTTCACCGTCGGGTTGGCGCTGAAGGCAGCCGCCATGGGCGTCCCGTTCCTCCCCACCTACACCGTGCAGGGCAGCGACATCGCTCGAGACCATCCGCGGCTGCGCCCGATCGACGACCCTTTTGGCGGCCCCGCCCTGCTCGGGGTGGGCGCCCTCCACCCGGACGTGGCAATCGTGCACGTGCAGCGAGCGGACCGGCATGGCAATGCGCACGTCTGGGGGAACCTCGGCCTCACGGTGGAAGCCGTGTACGCGGCCCGCACCACCATCGTCACCTGCGAGGAAATCGTGGCCGACGAGGTCATCCGCAGCGATCCAAACCGAACCATCATCCCGGGGTTCCTGGTCGCGGCGGTGGTCGAAGAACCCGGCGGCGCGCTGCCCTCCTCCGTCCAGGGATACTGGCGCCGCCAGATCCAACCCTTCCTCGACTACCACCAGCAGTCGAAGACGGTTGCGGGCTACGCGGCGTGGCGGCGGGATTGGGTGGATGGCCTGCGCGACCGGAGCGACTACCTGGCCCGGCTGGGCGCCTCGACCCTCGACGCTCTGCGCGTGCAGGACACTCGATTGGCGGCGCCGGCGAACTTCGCGCCATGACGCCTCGCCAGTTGATGGTGGTGGCCGCCGCCCGCGAGATCCGGGACGGCGAAGTGGTCTTCGTCGGCATGCGGCTCCCGTTACTCGGCTTCGCCCTGGCCAAGGCGACCCACGCGCCGAACGCGATCGGCCTGTTCGAGAATGGTGTGATTCGCGACCGTCCGCCCGACGGATTCCTCTACACCATGGGCGATCCCCCGAACATCGTGAACGCCGTCGCCTGTCTCGGCCTGCTGGATGTGATGAGCCTCCTGCAGCAAGGCCGGGTGGATGCCGGCTTCATCGGCGGTGCGGAGATCGATCCGTACGGCGATCTCAATACCACCCGCACGGCCGCCAGTGGCAAGTTGGTTCGCTTGCCGGGCAGCGGGGGCGCGGCCGACATCGCCGTGCTGGCCGGCCGGACCATCCTGATCATGGAGCACGAGCCGCGCCGGTTCCGCCCGACGCTCGACTACGTGACCTCGCCCGGCCACTTCGCCGGCCGCCGGCGGGGTGGGCCCGCCACCCTGATCACGACCCTTGGGGTTTTCGATGTGACGCCCGACGGACTCCGTGTGCGCACGCGGCATCCTGGGGTCAGCCTGGACGCGATCCGGGCCGCCACGGGGTTTCCGATCACCGCCCCGGCCAACGTGCCCGAGACAGTTCTGCCAACCGAGACAGAGCTTGGCCACATCCGGCGAGCCGACCCCAAGGGTTTCTGGACTGGCGAGAGCTAACCGCGGCGCTGCCGGTGCGCGAGGTCCACGAAAAAGCGGAGCGCGTCGGGGTTGGCTACCGCCCCCTGGCTGACGGCTCGGTCCATGGCCGTCCCCGTCAGGATCCGCTTGACTGGCACTTCTAGCTTCTTGCCGTTCAGGGTGGTCGGAATCTGGGGGACCGACCAGATCTCGTCGGGCACATGCCGGGGGGAGAGCTCGGTGCGCAGCACCTGGTTGATCCGCCGCTTGAGCCCGTCATCCAGCACGGCCCTATCTTTCAGCACCACGAAGAGCAGGAGCGCGTCCTCGGAGCCAAGCCCTCCCAGGTCGACCACCAGGCTGTCGAGCACCTCGGGGATCTCAGCGACCACCCGATAGAACTCGCTGGTGCCCATCCGCACCCCGCCCCGCTTGAGGGTGGAGTCCGAGCGGCCGTAGATGATGTAGCTGCCTCGGTCGGTGACCTTGATCCAGTCGCCATGCCGCCAGACGCCCGGAAACGTCTCGAAGTAGCTCTCGCGGTATCGCGTTCCGTCGGGATCGTTCCAGAAGAACAGCGGCATGGAGGGCATTGGCTCCGTGAGAACCAACTCCCCAACCTCGCCCACCACGGGCTGGCCGGTTTCGTCGAAGGCCGCCACGTTCGCTCCCAGGTAGGCGCACTGGATCTCGCCACTGTGGACCGGGAGCAGCGGGCACGACCCCACGAACGCCGTGCACACGTCCGTGCCGCAGCTCACCGAGCCCAGCCAGATGTCGCGCTTGACCGCCTCATAGACCCAGCGGAAGCCCTCGGGCGAGAGTGGGCCGCCGGTCGAGCCCAGGGCGCGCACCCGCGACAGATCGACCTCGCGGGCGGGATGCAGGTCCGCCTTGATGCAGGACTGGATGTAGGAGGCACTGGTGCCGAAGCAGGTGATGCGTGTGACCTCGGCGAGCCGCCAGAGGGCGTAGGGATCCGGGTAGGCAGGGCTGCCGTCGTACAGGACGACCGTCGATCCGAGCAGCAGATTGCCGATGATCAAGTTCCACATCATCCACCCGGTGGTGGTGAACCAGAACAGCCGGTCGTCCGGTTGCAGGTCCATCTGCAGCCCGAGCGACTTCAGGTGCTCCAGCACGATGCCGCCGTGGCCGTGCACGATCGCTTTCGGCAGCCCGGTCGTGCCCGACGAGTAGAGGATCCAGAGCGGGTGGTCGAAGGGGACGGGCTCGAATCGGAGCTCGGCGGGTTCCGCCAGCAGGTCCCGCCAGGACCGCACTCGCGCCAATGATTGAGTGTCGGGCTGCTCCGCTAAATACGGCACGATCACGGTGGCCTCCAGCGAGGGCAGCTCGGCCTGGATCTGGCGAATTTCGTCCATCCGGCTGAAGGCTTTCCCGCCGTACTGGTACCCGTCCACGACAAACAGGACACGGGGCTCGATCTGCTGGAAGCGATCGACCACCGCCCGGATTCCGAAGTCGGGCGAACAGGATGACCAGACGGCCCCCAGGCTGGCCGTGGCCAGGAAAGCGACCAGGGTCTCCGGGATGTTCGGCAGGTAGGCTGCCACCCGGTCGCCACGCCGCACCCCGAGGGAACGCAACCCGGCGGCCATCGCCCCCACCTGTTCAGCCAGCTCGGCATAGGTCAGTTCGCGGGCCGCCCCCGATTCAGACCGAAAGACGACGGCCACGTGACCATCGCGCCGCCGGAGCGCGTGCTCCGCGTAGTTCAGCTCTGCCCCGGGGAACCAGCGCGCCCCCGGCATCCGGCGCTCGGCGAGCACCTGCCGAAATGGAGCATGAGCGCGCACGTCGAAGAACTCCCAGATCGAGGACCAGAAGCCCTCCAGGTCACTGACCGACCACCGCCACAGTTCGGTGTAGGTGTCGAAGGGCAGACCCCGTTGCTGGCGGAGCCACTCCATGTATCGGGTGATAGTCGCCGCACTGGTCAGCGCCTCGGGCGGGGTCCACAACAGTTCACCGTCAGCCGCGGGCTTGGCGGGGCTACCCATGTGCGAACGCTAGCAGGTGTACTTCGGCGCTCAGGCCGCAGCCGCGTCCAGCACCCGCCAGCCGGCCTCGAAACCGGTACACGCCGCGTGGCAGGCCGGACAGGTGTGGCCGAGTGCACCCGAGACCGCTGCGCCGCAGGACCGGCACTGGATCAAGTTGTGCGCACGGACGAGAGTCCAGCGCTGATGAAACCCCCTGGTCGTGAGCAGTATCTGCATCGCCTGGACTTCGGGTACTGACGCCCCTTGCCAGATCGCCAGGACGTACCGCCCCATAGGCACGTCGGCGGTCTGTCCCTCCAGGCGCTGGTACAGCGACGGGACCAGGTAGGGCTTGACCGGCTCCAGGTTGCCGCCCACCCTGGCTCGCAGAATCGCGAGGATTGGAGCCGATAAGGTCTGCAGGATCTCGACCCCATCCTGCCTGCCGGTAGGCGCAACGGTGAGCGCGGCGCCGGCGGCGGGCCCCACCTCAGATGACGGCGGCACCTTCGGGTCACCATCCAACGCGCTGAGCTCGTCGTGGCGAGCGCGTAAGTCCTCCCCGAAGCGCTGCTGCGCGACGGATGCCCCTCGCAGTCCCAGTGTGATAACAGCCAGGCCGACCAGGGAGATCGCAACGACGAGGATTCCGGCCAGGATCTGGGTCCTCCCGTCCATGGGGGAGCTGCGGCCAAAGTTCCCGAGCAAGAACCCCGCCACCGGCGAGATCACCATGTCGGAGAAGGCCTCGCTCATCACCGGCACAACGGGCCGCGCTGGATAACCTTCTAGCGAAAGGCTTCGCGCATGGCGGGATGCAAAGCCGCATGACCCAGCGGGCCTAAGTGCCAGGCATCCTCGATGGTGCGCAGCAGGTTGTCGTGACTCTCGAGAACCGAGGACTGGAACCCGGTTCGGCCGGAAGGTGAGATCACCAGGGTCGCCACCCGGCCGCCCCAGGAGTCCGCATAGCCGGCGCTGCTCGACCCCTCGTCCCAGGTGATGAACAGCACGCCGCCGTCGCGCCAGGCCGCCGTTGCCAGGATCTGGGGGACCACGTTCGCCAGCCAGGAGTCGCCCACGCTGGTGGCGCAGTCGTGCATGTCGTTGCATAGGTTGGGCGTGATCCAGACGTAGTTGGGCATCGTGCCGCTCGAGAGGTCGCTCGAGAACGCCGTGAAGGGCACCACGTGCGCGGCGCAGCGCGCCGGGTCGTTGCGGATATCGGTGAAGTAGACGAACGGATTGTGCTTCTGCGCATATCGGCCAGACCAGCCACCCAGGTAACAGGCTGAGGGCATGCCCTCCATGTACGCCCGCCAACTCCGGCCGCTGGCCTCCACCTGGTCGGCAATATTGGGAGCGTTGACGAAACAGGTGGTGCAGTCGCTGGTGATCCCGAACGTGTCGCCGGCGGCCAGGGCCAGGTAATTCGGCAGGCTCGGGTGCGAGACACCGAAATAGTTGGAGGCCAGGGCGTAGCTCCGCGCCAGGGAGTTGATATAGGGGGCCGCCGGGTTGCCGATGACGGTCCCATACTCGCGGTTCTCCATCACGATCAGGAACACATGGCTGAAGGCTGGCAACCCAGTAGAGGACGTCGGACTGGGACGCACCGGCGCGCGGCGGAGCAGGTTCCAATCCACCGGCCCGGTCGGCTCCGGAGATATGGCCCCCAGGCTGGCCCGCGCTGGAACTGGCGGGCGGTGGGCGGCCACCACGAAGGCCGCGGGAGCGCCCAGCAGGAGGCCGGCGCCCAGCGCGATCAGGGCATTTTTGCGGGACACCTTGCGCAAAATTGATCTCCACCCGTAGTAACGGCGTTCACCGCGGTCACCCGATGGTGTGGACGTAGCGTGACACAACACGCCAGGAACTATTTGCGGTTGGAATGCGTTAAAGAGGGTAGGAAGCACTGCCATGAAATCCCTCCCGCCCGAGACCGCCTTCGCCGCCTGGGAATACCTGGGTTCCCTGGACCCGGACGGGTTTACGCGTCTCCAGGTGGAAGTCCGCAGCTTGTGGCCGGCCACGGTCGCGCTCAGGGGATTGGACTTCGACCGCGCCCTGTTGGCCTTCATCGCCGAGCGGTGCCTGACCAACAAAGCCGCCTAGCTGTTCGGCAGACGCAAGGGCCCCGCGGCCGGCGCGTTACTCGCACCGAGATCGGGTCGCCGTATGCCGAACAACCAGGCGCTGGCGCTAATTCGCCAGCACAAGTTCGAGGATGCCCTGCCGCTGCTGGCCGCCGATCTGAAAGCGCATCCCCAGGATCCGTACACGGCCTATTACCTCGCCTACGCCTTTGTGGGCGCCAAAGACCATGCGCCCGCCCTCGCCCTTCTGACCTCGCTGCTTGATGCCCATCCCGACCTGACCGATGCCCGGGTGCTTCTCGGGCTCGCTCGTATCCGTGCCTCAGATTTTCCGGGCGCCACCAACGCCTACCAGGCGGTCCTGACCAAAGACCCACAGCACCCGGCCGCGCTGCTCGGGTTGGGGATGATCCACTACTGGAGCCACGAGTATCCCCTGGCCGAGGATTACCTGGATCGCGCCTTGCGGCGCAATCCCGAGGCCCGCGATGCGCTGGTCTTCAAGGCCGACATTCGCTTTTCCGAGGGCGAGATTTCCGAAGCCATGAATTTGCTGAAGGAAGCACGCCGGGTCCGCCGGCCAGCGCTGCCCGAGGTCGACGACCTGGAGCTCAACGACCGCCTGGCCCGGTATCAGGCCCAGCTCGAGCCGCTCCGGCTGGCTCGGGGCGGCCTGCCGCCACTCCCCGGCTGGGTGATGGGGGTGATGGCAGCTAGCTTCACACTCACGCTGCTGTCCCTGATCGCCATCCCGGGCGAGTGGCAAGGGCTTCGCGCGTACCATGACGGCCGCGACCGCCTGGCGGCCGGCGATTACCCCGGATGCGCGGTCAGCATGTCGGTCGCCGTCAGCAACGTGTCCGACTCGCCCAAGGCCTGGGCCTACGCCGCCTACTGTCACCTGCTGGACAAAGACATCCGGGCGGGGTTGGCCGAATGGGAAACGGCCCAGGCCCTCGAGCCGAGCATCCAGCTCGATAGCCAGGCCGACCAGCTGGCGCTGCTGGCCAAAGTCAGGGCTGCCCACCTCCAGCCCAAGGTGGGTGCGCACTGATGGGCGACCCGGCCCCGCTGCAGCCCGACCTGCCCTTCGATCTAGAACCGCCCGCTCCTGCCCCCGATTCGCCCAAGCCGGCTGGGGCAGCCGCCACGCCCGTCCCCACCGAGCCGCCCTCCCAGCCGGCGTGGCGGCCCACGGTGGTTGAGCCCCCCGGACCCCCACTCACTCAGCAGATCCTGGGCCGCGTTCGCAGCCTGCCCTGGGCGCGGGGGCGCGCCCTGGCCGGGCGGGCTTTGGGCGGCAGCCGAGGCATCGGCGCCCTGGCCGGCCGCGCCCTGCGCGCGGGAGCGTCGGTCGCCGGAACCCTGATCGTCCGCGGCGCTCCCTACGCCATTGCCCTGGCCCGCAACATCGCCCACGCCGGCCTGGTGAAGGCGGCGCTGCGCATGGCGGCGCTGGCCATCCATGTTGCCGGCTTCCCGGCGGTCGTGACCCGAACCGCCATCCAGCTCACGGTCGTCCATCGGGCCGGGCTGGAGGTGGAGAGCGTGACCTACTTCGAGACTCGCGACCCCGCCGGCTATGTGGTCTACCAGGCGCCCGCCGAGCTGCGCACCGGCCTGGCGGCGGCCTTCGTGCCGACGCTGGTCCTGGCGGCCCTGGCCATCCTCTGCCTGGCGCCGGCGCTGACTCCCCGGTTCATCCTGCACCTGCACCCCAACGCGCTGACCTGGCTCGAGATCTGGCTCGGACTGGGCTTCGCCGCCCACGCTTTGCCCACCCACGACGAGGCGGCGCCGCTGGCGGAGCAGGCTCGGGCGGGACTCGGCAAGGCCGATCCGCTGGCCTTACTCACCGTCATGCCGGCCTACCTGGCGGCGTGGCTCACGCGGTTGGGGGCGGTGCCGCCAGCCGCGTTGGGCATCGCGGGGGCACTCTGGGCGTCCAGAGCCATTTTTCACTAGAGGCATCGATACGCTACCCTGTCCGGCGTGATCCGCGGGCGCTGGGTCGCCGTCGCCGCCCTTCCCGTCCTGCTGGCAGGCTGCAGCCTGACTGGCGATGAGAGCTCGGCTTCGACCCTCCACGCCCCGGCTTCGCCGCCGGCAGGGCTCTGTCAGAACGGGCAGGCCTACGCTCATGCCACCCTCGGCTACCACGCCTGCTTTCCCGACGGCTGGCGCCAGCGCGATTACACCGCCGAGCCAGGCGCGAACGGCGCTCTGAGCGTGGTCGCGTTCGGCCCCGAGGCCACGGTCCCGGCCCACGTCCCGCCGGCGACCGGGTTCGCGGTCCCGATCGAGGTCCGCGTGGTCGGCGGCGCCAAGGCCGGATTTGAATCCAGCCTGACCCCGGGCAATCAGGTCGACCACGTCACCGTCGCCGGAGTGACAGCCGACCGGATCCGGGTCATTCAGGATGGCCCGGCCCAGGGCGCGGTCATCGTGATCTTCGAGTATCTGGGCGACACCTTTGAGCTGGAAAAGGGACCCGGCAACAGCTACCAGCCCGAGTTCGAGACCTTCCTGGCTAGCTTCGGCTTCTGACGGTTAGCTGACCTCGACCGGCGGACGGGACGGCGCGGCCGCCTGCTCGCGCAGCTTGTAACGCTGGATTTTGCCGGTGGCGGTCTTGGGCACCTGGGTGACGAACTCGACCCAGCGCGGGTATTTGTGGGGCGCGATGCGAGCCTTCACGAATTCCTGCAGCTCGACAGCCAGGGCGTCCGTGCCCAGCCCACCCGGGCGCAACACCACGAACGCCTTGGGCTTGATCAGCCCCTCATCATCGGCCAGGCCGATCACGGCACACTCCAGCACGGCCTGGTGCGCCATCAGGGCTG
>DASQAY010000364.1:0-4794 GCA_035635515.1 Candidatus Eiseniibacteriota bacterium
GATCCAGCGGCCTGGGCCCGCACGCTCGAGGCCGCCGAGAAACAGGGTGCCGGCGTCCTGGTGCCGCTGTTCCCGGCCCTGCTCGACCTGTTGCGCCGGCCCGAGCAGGCGGATGACCGCTCGGACCTCGTCCTCAGCCAGGGTTGATCTCCTGGGGTTTCACGGTAAGGCCAATTCGGTATACTTCCGAGCGACTCGGCGCAGGTGCTCGACTTGCCAACGGCACCCGGGCTGAGCAGCAAAGGAGGTCACAGACTGGCAGCCACAGCGAAAGTACAGGTCATCGCCGATCACCGTCGCAGCGAAAAGGACACCGGGTCGGCGGAAGTCCAGATCGCCATCTTCTCGGAGCGGATCAGCCACCTCACCGACCACCTCAAAGACCACAAGCGTGATCAGAGCTCGCGCCGCGGGCTGCTCCAGCTGGTGGGGAAGCGGCGCCGGCTCCTGAACTATCTCCAGCGCGAGGATGTCGAGCGCTATCGGGCCCTGGTTGCCAAGTTAGGGCTGCGGAGGTGATGGCCTAGGGTCTATCTCGGCCGTACCAACGGCCGCCAGGGTCCCACGGAACGGGTTAGAGATTGGTGCGCGGAGAACGTCAGGCGTCAGCCGACCTTCTTCGGACCCCAACCCCTAACCCTCCTCGAAGCGGGTCACCTGGGTCGACCTTTATCAACCAAATTGGCCGCGCCACAGCGCGGCATCCCAGGAGGGTTTCGTGAAGCAAACGCAATTACAGATCGGCGGACGGACGCTAACCATGGAGACCGGTCGCATGGCCGGCCAGGCCAGTGGCGCCATCCTCATCCGCATGGGCGACACCGTGCTCCTCGTCACCGCCACCATGTCGGAATCGCCCCGTGAGGGCATCGACTTTTTCCCGCTGACCTGCGACTACGAAGAGAAGCTGTACGCCGCCGGCAAGATCCCGGGTGGCTTCATCCGCCGCGAGGGCCGGCCCAGCGAAACGGCCGTCCTCAACAGCCGGCTGATCGACCGGCCGGTCCGTCCGCTCTTTCCCAAGGACTTCCGCAACGACGTCCAGGTGATCGCGACCGTGCTCTCGGTTGACCAGGATGCGGACCCGGCCACCCTGGCGATCGTGGGCGCCTCGACGGCGCTGACCATCTCCAAGATCCCGTTCCTGGGGCCGATCGGCGCGGTCCGGGTGGGGCTACTCGATGGCGAGCTGGTGGTCAACCCGTCGGTGAGCCGGATGGCCGAGAGCCAGCTGGACCTGGTGGTGACCGGCACCCGGGAGGCGATCATCATGGTCGAGGCGGGCGCCAAGGAGGTCCCCGAGGACACCGTGATCGAGGCCATGCGACAGGCGCATGCCGAGATCGTGCGGTTGTGCGACCTGCAGGACGCCTTTGCCCGCGAGGTGGGGACGCCCAAAGTCCAGGTCACGCCCGCCGCCGTCGACGCCGAAGTGGAGCAGGCGGTCGACCAGTATCTGGCCGAGCGCCTGGATGGCGCCCTCTTCAACCCCAGCAAGAGCCTGCGCGAATCGGCGCTGGATGATCTCAAGAAGGAGACCGTCGCCGAGTTGAGCCCCCGCTTTGCCGACCGGCTGACCCAGCTCTCCAAGGCGTTCGATGCCAAAGTCAAGCAGCGGGTCCGCCAGAAAATCCTGGACGACGGCCTGCGCCCCGACGGCCGGCAGACCACGGAGATCCGGCCCATTAGCTGTGAGGTGGGGCTCCTCCCCCGGACCCATGGCTCGGCGCTGTTCACGCGGGGCCAGACCCAGGTGCTGAGCATCGTGACGCTAGGGTCGATCGGGGACAAGCAGAAGCTCGACGGCTTGGGCCTGGAAGAGTCCAAGCGCTTCATGCACCACTACAATTTCCCGCCGTTTAGCGTGGGGGAGGTCCGGCCGCTTCGGTCTCCCGGTCGCCGGGAGATCGGGCATGGGGCGCTCGCCGAGCGCGCGCTGACGGCGGTCATCCCCACAGAAGTGGATTTCCCGTACACCATTCGGCTCGTGAGCGAAACGCTGTCGTCCAACGGCTCGACTTCGATGGCCAGCACCTGCGGCGCCAGCCTGGCCCTGATGGAGGCCGGCGTCCCCACCAAGGCCCAGGTGGCGGGCATCGCCATGGGCTTGATCACGGGGGAGGGCGGCCGGTCCGCCATCCTGAGCGACATCCAGGGCGTCGAGGACGCGCTGGGTGACATGGACTTCAAGGTCGCCGGCACGGCGACCGGGATCACCGCACTGCAGATGGACATGAAGGTCAAGGGCATCAGCATCGATCTGATCGCCCGAGCGCTGGCGCAGGCCCGCGAGGGGCGGATGTTCATCATGGACAAGATGAACGCGACCTTGAGCAGCCCGCGGACCACCATGTCGGCGTACGCGCCGCGCATGGTCACCATCCAGATCCATCCGGACAAGATCCGGGAAGTGATCGGTCCCGGAGGCAAGACGATCCGCAAGATCATCGAGGAGACCGGGGTCTCCATCGACGTGGAGGATGACGGCCGGGTGATCATCGGCTCGGTCAACGGCGAGGCATCCGACAAGGCCATCCAGATGATCCGGGACCTCACCGGCGAGGTCGAGGTCGGCAAGAACTACAAGGGCAAGGTGGTCCGGATCATGCCGTTTGGGGCGTTCGTCCAGATCATGGCCAACACCGACGGACTGGTGCACATCAGCCAGCTGGCGGAGGAGCGGGTGGAGCGGGTCGAGGACGCGGTCCAGGTGGGCCAGGAGATCGAGGTCAAGGTGACCGAAGTCGACAGCCAGGGCCGCATCAACCTGTCCCGCAAAGCCGTGCTGCAGGAGGCCAAGGGCATCACCACTGGGGACTGGGTAGTCAGTGCCAGCGACCGGCGGCGGCCGATCGGCGGTGGGACGGACGGAGGGGGAGGAAGTGGCGGCGGCTACCGCGACCGAGGCCCGCGGCGGGAGTTCGACCGGAGCGGGAACCGGGGCCGGCGCTAGGCCTGCAACTTGGGGCAGATCGAGGCGGCGTGTGGCGATGGGGCCGCGCCGCCTCTAAGGCTAAGCTGACTCCAAAATTCGGTGTGCCGGCGGCGGCTGGCGGCTTTATACTTTCCGGCGGCTTGGTTTCCTTTCCGGATCTGGCGGCGCTCGGCGAGGCGGTGCATGACTGCCGGCGCTGCGCCCTCGGGTCGAGCCGGACCCACGCCGTCCCTGGGGTCGGGCCCCCGGACGCCAGGATCGTGATCGTGGGTGAGGCCCCGGGCCAGATGGAGGACCAGCAGGGCGAACCGTTCGTGGGCGCCGCTGGCAAGCTCCTGGATCAGCTGCTGCGGGGCATCGGGCTCTCCCGCGGGGAGGTCTTCATCACCAACGTGCTGAAGTGCCGGCCTCCCGGCAACCGGGATCCGCTGCCCGAGGAAGCCGAGGCCTGCGCCCCCTACCTGGACCAGCAGCTGGCCCTGATCGAGCCGGAGGTCGTCCTCATCCTGGGCCGGCATGCCCTGGCCCGCTTGCTACCCGGCCACGATTCGATCTCCCGAGTCCACGGTCGCGTACTCTTCAAGAATGCGACCGCCTATATCCCCATTTACCATCCGGCAGCGGCCCTGTATAACAGCTTCCTGATGCAGACCCTCGAGCAGGACTTCCAGGCGGTTCGCACCTATCTCGACCGGGCGGCGCGGCAGCCGGCCCCGGTCCCGGCGGTGGCCGCCGGCGGCGCTGACCCGGACCACCAGCTCAACCTGTTTGGCTAGCCGGGTTGCCTAAGAAGCCACTGCTGCGGGCCATCCCGCTCGGCGGGCTGGGCGAGATCGGGCGCAACATGATGGCGCTCGAGTATGACGAGCAGATCGTCGTGGTCGATGCCGGGCTGATGTTCCCCGAGGAGGAGATGCTCGGGGTGGACCTGGTCCTCCCGGACATCACCTACCTGGTGGAGCGCAAGGATCACGTGCTGGCTTTCCTGCTCACCCACGGCCACGAGGACCACGTCGGGTCGCTCCCCTACGTCCTTCCCCGGCTCAACGCCCCGGTCTACGGCACCCGCCTGACCCTGGGCCTGCTCAAGAACAAGCTTCGCGAACACAAGCTGCTGGACAGCGCCCAGCTGCATGAGGTGAAGGCTGGCGACCGAATCGAGCTCGGCCCCTTCAAGGTCGAGTTCATCCACGTCGCGCACAGCATCCCGGACGGGGTGGCGCTGGCCATCGAGACCCCAGCCGGAATCGTCATCCATACCGGCGACTTCAAGATGGACCAGACCCCGGCCGACGGCGCGCCCACCGATATGGCCAGGCTCTCGCACTACGGAGACCGGGGGGTCCTGATGCTGATGTCGGACAGCACCAACGCCGAGCGGGAGGGCTTCACCCTCTCCGAGCGGGTGGTGGGCGAGGCCTTCCAGGAGATCTTCGGCCAGTGCCCGGGCCGGATCATCATCTCCACCTTTGCGTCGAATATCTATCGGATCCAGCAGGCTATGCAAACCGCGGCCCGCTATAAGCGCAAGGTCGCGGTGGTCGGCCGCTCGATGGTCAATAACGTCGCCATCGCCCAGGAGCTCGGCTACCTGGAGGTGCCGTCCGACCTGCTGGTCAAGATCCAGGACATTGGCAAAGAGCCCGACGAGCGCCTGGTGATCCTGTCCACCGGCAGCCAGGGTGAACCGCTGTCGGCGCTGACCCGGATCGCGGCCCAGGAGCACCCCCAGGTCAAGCTCAAGCCCGGCGACAGCGTCATCCTGTCTGCCAGCCCCATCCCGGGGAATGAAGAGCTCGTTTCGCGAACCATCAACAACTGCTACAAGCACGGCGCCCGCGTCTTCTACCCGCCGCTCC
>DASQAY010000365.1:0-12614 GCA_035635515.1 Candidatus Eiseniibacteriota bacterium
CACGACCGCCGCCGGCGGGGTCGTGGCCACTGCCGCGGGCGGCAGCGACGCCGACTGACAGCCCGTCAGAACCAGGCCGGCGATGAGCCAGGCGCCTAAGCCCGGATCCACCGAGCGGACGACGCAGATTGGGATGCGGGGCGTGCCGAGCCGAAGGAGGCGACGAGCACGCGAGGGAGCGCATCCGTCGATGCGTGACCGAGCGCGCGCAGGAAACGACGCCCGGAGCGGCCGCCTCCGCGCCCAAGATGCGAGTTCGGGTCGGTGGATTCGGGCTGAGCGCGATCGCATGGGCGCCTGATGATATCGCCCGGGGACGATCGGAACCAGCAGCTCGGCTGTCCGGATTTAGCCGGTGGATTCGGGCTAAGCGCGAATTGGGGGCTGGCGCGGGCCTACCCGCGTTCGTGGGCGGCCACCGCCTCCAGCACCTGGTCGTCGGCCGTGCGGGCCGGCTGCTGCAACTCGCCCAAGGATTCCAGAGCCTCGCGGGCCGCCAACTGCTCGGCCGCCCGCTTGGTCTTGCCCCGCCCGGTGCCGTGGACCTGGCCCTTGAAGATGACCTCCGAGACGTAGTCGCGGCGATGGCCCGGCCCGGAGGTGGCCACGATCTCGTACTGCGGGGTGGCCAGGAAGCGCTCCTGGGTCACCTCCTGCAGCCGGCCCTTGTAGTTATCATCCGGCCAGGCCTGGACATCGATCAGGCTGCGACTGAAGAGCCGGTACGCGGCGCGGTAGCCCTGGTCGAGGAAGATGGCCCCGATGACGGCCTCGAAGGTGTTGGCCAGGATGGACTGGAGGGATCGAGCCCCGGTCTTGTGGGCGCCTTTGCCCAGCAACAGGTAGTCACCCAGGCTGAACCGCGAGGCCAGGCGGGCGAGGCTCTTGGTGTTCACCACCGAGGCTCGCAGCCGGGTCAGTTCCCCCTCGTCAGACGTCTGGTACGTGTGGAAGAGATGCTCGGCGGCGATCAGCTCAAGCACCGCGTCACCCAGGTACTCCAGCCGCTCGTTGTCCTGCAGCCCGGCCTCGGGATGCTCGTTGTTGTACGACCGGTGGGTGAGGGACTGCCGCAGCAGGGCCTGGTCGTGGAAGCGGATCCGCAGCGCGCGCTGGAGCTTCTGGAGCGGCTCCTCGGCGGCGGCAGCAGGCTTAGCTGGCGATGCCGGACTTTTCCTGGACGTAGTCCCAGGCTTGCCCGACGGTTTGAATCTTCTCTGCGTCCTCGTCAGAAATCTCCATTCCGTATTCTTCCTCGAACGCCATCACCAGCTCGACCAGGTCGAGCGAGTCGGCGTTCAGGTCGTCCACGAACGATGCGTCGGGTGTCACCTCGGCAGGCTCGACGCCGAGCTGCTGCACGATAATGCCGCGAAACTTTTCGTATGCGTCCATCCCGACTCCCAGTTTAAGAGTGGCGCCCACATTGTAATGGGCGAGCACGGTAGCGGCTAGAGTGGCAGCCCGCCGTCGACGCCCAGCACCTGCCCGGTGACGTAGGCCGCCGCCGGGGAGGCCAGGAACACCACCCCCGCAGCGACCTCATCCGGGGTCCCCAGGCGGGGGATAGCCGCCGCCCCCCGGGCACGCTCGAGCAGCTCGGCCGGCAGGTCGCGGGTCAGGTCGGTCTCGATGAACCCGGGGGCGACAGCGTTCACCGTGATGTTGCGGGAGCCGACCTCTTTGGCCAGCGACTTGGTAAAGCCGATCAGCCCGGCCTTGGCCGCGCTGTAGTTGGCCTGCCCGGCATTGCCGGCGATCCCGGCCAGCGAGGACATGTTCACGATCCGCCCGTAGCGCTGCTTGAGCATGGGCTTGAGGGCAGCCTTGCTGCAGAGGAACGGCCCCCGCAGGTTGGTGTGAATCACCAGGTCCCAATCGGCCTCGCTCATCCGCATCACCAGCGTGTCCCGGGTGATGCCGGCGTTGTTGACCAGCACATCCAGCCGACCCCAGCGAGCCAGGACGGCCCCTATCAGAGTGGCCGGCGCCGCCACCTCGGCCAGGTCGGCCTGTAGCGCCAGGGACTCGATCCCGTGTTGCCGGAGCTCCTCCACCACCGCCTCGGCCTCCGCCTGCTTCACCCGATAGCTGATGGCGACGTTAGCCCCAGCCTGGGCAAGGCCCAGGGCCACCGCCCGCCCGATCCCGCGACTACCGCCGGTGACCAGCGCGACCTGTCCCCGAAGCGTTCGGTCAGGCATGCGCCGCCACAAACGCCCGCAGGCTGGGCAGATCCTCGACGTTGGCGACGGCGGCCTTGGGCAGAATCTTCTGCACCAGCCCGGTGAGGGTGCGCTTGGGGCCGATCTCCACGAAGCTGCGGACACCCAGCGCTGCCAGCCGCTCGATGCTGGCCGTCCAGCGGACCGGCCCGGTCAGCTGGCGGGCCAAGAGGGGGCGAACCTCGGTGGGGCTGGCATGGACCCGGGCGTCGGTATTGAACACCTGCGGCACCGCCAGGGGCTCCAGCGGGATCTGCTGCCACGCCTGCCCGAAGGCTTCCGCCGCGGCGGCCATCAAGGGGGAGTGGAAAGCCGCGCTGACGGGCAGCCGAACAACCCGCCTCGCTCCCGCCGCTAGCAGGAGGGGCTCGATGGCGCGGATACCGGCGTCCGTGCCCGAGATGACCACCTGCCCGGGGGCGTTGTAGTTGGCCGCGACCACCGCTCCCCCACTCTCGGCGCAGAGTCGCTCCACCGTCGCATCGTCCAGGCCGAGGACGGCAGCCATCCCGGTTTGCGCCGACGCGGCGGCCGCCATGGTGCGTCCCCGCACCTGGGCTGCCGCCAGCGCATCGAGCGGGCTGAGACCGCCAGCCGCCACCAGGCCGGCCAGCTCTCCCAGGCTGTGTCCGGCGACGGCCGCCGGGGCCAGACCGCGATCGTCGAGGTGGCCGAGCAGCGCCAGGCTGTGGAAGACGATGGCGGGCTGGGCGTTCTCGGTGGCCTGCAGCGCCGCCTCTGGCCCCTGCAGCATCAGCTGACCGAGCGGCATCTGGAGCCGGGCCTCGGCCGCGCTCAGGAAGCGCTTGGTCCGCTCATCCTGCTCAATCAGGTCGCGCGCCATGCCGACGAATTGCGCGCCTTGACCCGGGAACAGAAAGGCGGTGCCATCCAACGTCATATCCCGCGGCTATTGTGAAGACTTCTTACCGGCACCGCTGGGAATGACGCTTTGGGACTATTCGGTCTTGATGACCTCGCGGCCGTCGTAGTAGCCGCAGTTCTGGCAGATGGTGTGCGGCCGGCGCAGCTGGTGGCACTGCGAACACTCCACCAGACGGGGCAGCTTGATTGCCAGGTGGGCGCGCCGCTCACCCTGACGGGCACGGGAATAGCGTGTCTTGGGAAGGGCCATAAGCTCGACGAATTATATCCGGAGTTCGACGGGGGTGGCGGGCGCTCCCGCGTCCACGCGGCGGGCGCGAATGGCCCGCCGCATCTGGTCCTGGCCCTCCAGCAGAATCCGCTGCACCGGGCCCGGCGGCGCCTGGGTCCGCAGGTAAGTCTCCGTCTGGCTGACCACGGGCTCGCCGATGACGAGCGACGGGTACATCCCGCGGGCGAAGGCGAGGGCGACCTCGATGATCCGGCTCTTCCAGAACGGCCCCAGGGTCTCGAAGTATCGATCGGCGTAGGGCTCCAGCAGCGGCCGCTGGGTCGGCTGCTGGAAGCCGCGCATGATCGCGCGCAGGGTGGCCAGCGGGAGAGTCGTATCCTCGACGATCAACCGCCAGGCCTCGGCCTTCGCCTCGGCGGTCGGCCTGGCGGCGAGGGCGCCCGCAGCATGGCGGCGGCCAGCGTCCGTCGGGTCGCGCTCCAGCTCCGCCCGGATTTCGGCAGGTCCGATCACGCCTTCGCTGGCCAGGGCGCGGACGATATGCCAGCGGAGATCGATGTCGACCTGCAGGCCCTCGAACGGGATGGTGCCATCCAGGATGCCTCGCACCAGCGCGTGCTGGGCCGGAGTGTACGAGGCCGAGATCAGAGTGCGGGCCCAGACCAGTTGCAGGTCGCTCCCCGGCTCCGCCTTTTCCAGCGACCGCTCGGCCAGTCGCACGATCAACTCGCGGGCCTGCGGCACGTTGGCGGGGTCGCCGTAGATGTCGGTGGCCGACTCACACTGCGCCAGCAGCGTTTGGACCACCCCGATGTCGGTCTCGCCGTGAATGTTGTTGGCCACCAGGGGCAAGTACTGTCGGGCAGCCAGCCGGGCGTCCCGCACCATGTCCCAGGCGGCACTCCAGCAGAGCGCCCGCGCCAGCGAGTCATCGAGCGAGGCCAGGTGCCGAGTGACGGTGTCCATCGATTGGTCGTCCAGCCGGATCTTGGCGTAGCCCAGATCGCCGTCGTTGAGCAGCAGCAGATCGGGCACTAGCTCGCCGGCGATGTCAGGAACGTCGCTCGACCCGCCGCTAACGTCGAACTCCACCCGGCGGCGCCGCGTCAGCCGCTCCTCATCCAGGTCGAAGAGTCCGACCCCGATGCGCTGGGACCGCAGCGTCGGCCACGCCGGCTCGGCCTCCTGCTCGACCGTCAGCTCGACGATCCGGTTCCCGTCGTGCTCCACGAGGGGCCGCAGGGTATTGAGACCAGCGGTTTCCAGCCATTCCTTCGACCAGGCGTGGAGGTCTCGGCCGCTGCCGGCGCCGACGGCGGCCAAGAATTCCTGCAGGTCGGCGTTCGCAAAGGCGTGCTGGCGGAAGTAGCGGCGCAGCCCCTGGAAGAAGGCGTCCTCACCGACCCAGGCGAACAGCTGGCGCAGCACCGACGCCCCCTTCTCGTAGGTGATGGCGTCGAAGTTGAGGTGCGTGGATTCCACGTCGACCACATTGGCCGCGATGGGATGGGTGGTCGGCAGCTGGTCCTGCCGCCGCGCCGACGCCTTCTCTTCATTGGCGAAGGTCGTCCAGGCGTTGGTGAACCGAGTGGCCCGGGTCAGGGCCAGCACGGCCATGAACGTGGCGAAGCTCTCGTTCAACCAGAGGTCGTCCCACCAGCGCATGGTCACCAGGTCGCCGAACCACATATGCGCCATCTCGTGCAGGATGGTGCTGGCGCGCCACTCGCGAGCGGCCTCGGTCACCTTGGAGCGGTAGATCATCCCCTCTGCGAACGTCACGCAGCCGGCATTCTCCATCGCCCCGGCGCTGAACTCCGGGACGAAGAGCTGGTCGTACTTGCCGAAGGCGTAGGGGTAATCGAACACCCGGAGATAGAAGTCAAAGCCCTGGCGGGTGATCTCAAAAATCTCGGCCGCATCCAGGTACTGCGCCAGCGATTGGCGGCAGTAGATGCCCAGGTCGATCGCGCCATGGCGGTCCCGCACCACATGGTAGGGCCCGGCCACGATGGCCGTGACGTAGGTGGAGAGCCGGGGAGTGGTTTTGAACGTCCAGAGGCGGGCGCTGCCGGCGCCATCCGTGGTCGCGCCGCCGGGTGGGTCCGCCGCACTGTTGGAGACAACTTCCCAGCCAGCCAGGGCCTTGACGCTAAAGCGAAAGGTGCCCTTCAGGTCCGGCTGGTCGAAGCAGGGAAAGACGCGGTGGGCATCGAACGGCTCGAACTGGCTGTGCAGGTAAACCCGACCGTCCACCGGATCCTTGAACTGCGACAGGCCGGCCCCAGTGTGCTGGTAGGCGCCGCTCCCCACCACCCGAACCACGTTGCTTTCTCCCAGGTCCGAGAGCTGGATCCGAGCTCCGTCGAACGCGCTGGTGGGCTGCGGCCGGCCGTTGACCTCGATCCGATCGACCGAGGCGATCAGGCAGTCCAGGAAGCTGGAGCCGCCTTTGCCAGTAAATCGAAATCGAATGGTGGTGTCGACGCCGAAGGTCTCGTCGCCGTGAGTCAGGTCGAGGCCGACCTCGTAGTGAATATCGGTAAAGAGTCCGGCTCGGGTGCGCGCCTCGTCGCGAGTGAGATTGTTCCGGGCATCCATATATTGGGTCCAGGCCATGGTAGCATCGGCGATCTCGATGCCAGACCCCGTGGAAACGGTGGCCGTCCAGACCATCGCGCTCCGGCGCGTCTACCAGTCGCGCCGCGAGTCCGTCGTGGCCCTGGACGGCATCGACCTCTCGGTCGCGCGCGGGGAGATTTTCGGCCTACTCGGCCCCAACGGCGCCGGCAAGACCACCCTGATCAAGATCCTGGTGACGCTCCTCCTCCCCACTTCCGGCCAGGCCTTCGTGGACGGCCTCGATGTGGCGCGCGATTTCCAGGAGCTGCGGCATCGGATCGCCATGGTGTCTGGTGGAGAGAACTCCGGCTACGGCCTGATGAAGACCCGCGAGCACATCTGGATGTTCAGCCAGTTCTACGGCCTGTCCAGCCGCGTCGCGCGGGCCCGGATCGACGAGCTGATGGAGCGGCTGGGGCTGACCGAGGCCGCCGATCGCTACGTGAGTGCGCTGTCCAGCGGGATGCGGCAGAAGATGAACCTCATCCGGGGCCTGGTGACGGACCCGCGAATCCTGTTCCTGGACGAGCCCACCGTGGCCCTGGACGTGGGGGCGGCCCGAGACGTGCGCCGG
This sequence comes from Candidatus Eiseniibacteriota bacterium, assembly GCA_035635515.1. Taxonomy (GTDB): domain Bacteria; phylum Chloroflexota; class Dormibacteria; order CF-121; family CF-121; genus CF-121. Next base: position 6,539 of record DASQAY010000365.1, read on the forward strand.
GAAGTGCGCCGCTGGGTCCGGGAGGACCCGACCCGCACCGTCATCCTGACCACCCATTACATGAACGAGGCCGACGAGCTCTGTGACCGGCTGGCAATCGTCAACCACGGCCGGATCGTGGCCCAGGGAACGCCCGCTCGCCTGAAGCAGCAGGTCCAGCAGGACGTCATCGTCGACCTGCAGCTGACCCTCGGCCGCGACCTGCTCGCGGAGCTGCGGCGGCTCGGTGGGGTCACGGCGGCCACGGTCACCCAGCAGGATGGGGCGGACCGATTCAGCCTGTTGCTGGCGGACGACGGCGTGCTGACGCCGGTGCTGGGCATCATCGCGGGCTCCGGTCGAGAGGTGCTCGGCTTGCAGAAGCGCGACCCGAGTCTGGAGGACGCCTTCGTGAAGTTGGTGGGACGCGGCATGGCGGAGGAGGAAGCGCCGTGAGCCGCCCGTCCGCACTCCGGATCTTCGTCAAGACCATAATCGCGCGCGCCTATCCGCGAACCGTCGGGCATGTCCGCAACTGGAGCTGGGTCGTGATTGAGATCGCGCTGCCGCTGATCGGGACCGTCGCCATGGTGTACGTCTATCGCGCCCTGCGAGCGCCGGCCGAGTACACCGGGTTCGTTGTCCTGGGCGGCACGCTGCTGGCGTTCTGGCAAAACATCGTGTTTGACATGGCCGGCAACTTTATATGGGAGCGCGGCGGCTCCAACCTCGAGCTGTTTACCGTGGCGCCGACCACGTTCACCGCCATCCTGCTCGGGATGGCCTTGGGCGGCATCTTCTATACGGCGCAGCGCGCGGCCGCCGTGCTGCTGGTGACCTCGTTGCTCTTCCAGGTCCACTACCGCCCCGCGGGGATCGCGCCAGCCGTGGGCCTCCTGGTCCTGACCCTGCTTGCCCTGTATGCCCTGGGCATGCTGCTGGCCAGCCTCTTCCTCTTTTTCGGTCGTTCCGCCTGGCACGCTCTGGATGGCATGCAGGAGCCGGTCTATTTCCTGAGCGGCTTCTATTTCCCGGTCCACTCATTGGGCACCTACGTGGCCGGGGCCGCGTCCATCATCCCGCTGACGCTGGGCCTGGACGCCATCCGCCAGGTCCTCCTACCGGGCACCCCGGTTTTCCTCGCCCCAGCCTGGGAAGCCGGCTTGATAGCCATCCAGATTCCCGCCTATCTCCTGGGCGCGCAATGGGCCCTGCGGGTGATGGAACGGCTGGCCCGGCGGGACGCCCGGCTGAGCATGCGATGGGTTTAAGCCCGGATCCACCGATCGGACGACGCAGATTGGGATGCGCGGCGAGATGAGCGGAAGGAGACGACGAGCACGCGAGGGCGCGCACCCGTTGGTGCGTAACCGAGCGCGCGCAGAAGACGACGCACCGCTCGCTCGCCCCGCGCCCAATATGCAAGTTCGATTCGGTGGATTCGGGCTAACAACGGCCGGCCTTCGTACCTGGCGCGGCCTGGGCGCCTCCGCCCGCCTGGGCTGGCAGGTGTCGAGCAACTGGACGTCACCCGGCGTGTTCCTTGTCTACTCCGTGCTCCGGCCCATTTCGGCTGCCCTGATCCTGACGGTCATCTACCAGGTGATCACCCGCGGGCGGGCAACCACCTACCTGGCCTTCTTGATCACCGGCACCGCCTTCTGGTCATTCGTGCAGCAGGGGCTCTCGGGGTTCGCCAACGCCATCCTGGACGACCGGGGCCAGTACCGAATGCTCAAGTACATCTACATCGCGCCACTGCCCTTCGGGGTGTACCTGGTGGGCCGGGCCATTGCCCAGCTGGCGGGCGCAGCCGCCTCGGCGGTCATCGTGATCGGGCTGGGGACCATCACCCTGCATTTGCCGATCAACCCGCTGCGCGCGAACTGGCCGCTGCTGGGGGTGGCCTGTGCGCTCGCGTTCGCCGCCATCGTTGCCATCGGCATGGCCTTCACCTTCCTGCTGCTGGCCGGACGCGATACCCACGGCTATGGAGAGATCGGCGCCGGTGTCCTCTACGTCATCTCCGGCGCGATCTTTCCGATCGGGATCCTGCCGGGCGCGCTGGCGGCGATCGCGTCCCTGTCACCGCTCGCCTACTGGATGGAGTTGGTGCGGCGTGCGCTGCTGCACGCCCAGGCCTATCAGATGTTCCCGGGACTGTCCGACGTCGACGTCCTGGTCCGGCTGGTGGCCACCACTATCGGCACGGTCGGGCTGGCGTCCCTGGTCTTTCGATGGGCCGATCGCCGGGGGCGGCAGAAGGGCTATGTCGACCGCGACCTGAACTGGTAGCTGGCGGGCGACTCAACCGCCACCCGCTTGGTCACCCCGCAGACGCTCGGATGGGAGGCGCCAGCGCCCGAAAAGGAGCAGGAAGCTCGACCCGGCTAGCAGGTAGAAGATTGCACTCACGGAAAACGCCAGCTGGAAGCCACCCCGCACTTGCAAGAGCCCGCTGATCAGCGGTCCCAGCCCCGCGAAGCCGAGGCTGAAGACGACATTCTGCGCGCTGGCCATTCGGGCCCGCTCCTGCTCACTCACCATCTCCATGCCGAAGAGCTGACTGAGCGGCGCCTGGATGTTCAGGAAAGACTGGCGCACGTATATGGCGAGGATGGCCAGCGGCAGGCTGGTGCTGAAGGCGATGACGAGGATTAGCGGCGCCCCACAGAGCTGGCTGACCCCGATGGTTCGGGTGATGCCGAACATGCGGCTGACGGCGGGCACGGTCAGCGTGACGCCGGTGGCCAGCAGGGCACCCACCGCCAGCACCAGGCCGATCGGTCCCGGCGTCAGGTGGAAGCGTTGCGCCAGGTAGAGCTGCAGGAAGTTGAGGAGCATGCCGGCCCCAATGCCCAGCAGGGCCTGGGGGATGAGGACGCGGAGGAAGCGGCGCCAGTCGACCTGGAGCAGCATCCGCACCGGTAGCGCCGCGCTGGCCCGCAGGCGTGGTGAGGCCGCCAGCTGGACCACGAAGGGCACGCTGATCACTTCCAGCACAGCCATCACCAGGAACGCCCGCCGCAGCGAAGCCGCGCTGCCGGCCGCCACGTGGGTCAGCCGGGCGTTGAGTTCCGGCACATAGCCCCCCACCAGGTAGCCCAATAGGTTCCCGACCCATGAGAGCGAGTTCTGGACCGAGTACAGGACCACCCGTTCGTCGGGCCGGCTGAGCTGGGCCAGTAGGGGCGCCCCCAGGACGCCCAGAACCGTGGTGGAGAGCGCAAACAATCCGGCGGCCAGCACCGCCGGCAGCCGCGCGGAGACCAGGCCGAGCCCGATGGCCCCCACCACGCCGCCGGCGCTGGCCACCAGGATGAACGAACGGTAACCAAAACGATCGGCCAGGGCCCCCATGGGCAACCCGACCAGTAGCACGACTGCGGCGGGCAGGGCATTGAAGACGCCGATCACATCGTTGCGAAAACCGAGCGCACTCATGTAGAGGTTGAAAATCAGGCCGAAGACGGCGAAGGCCACGAAACCCAGGAAGGAATAGACCAGCAGCCGGCGGGCGTCCGGGCTGAAGTCGCGCCACCGCTGGACCAGGCGGGAGCGCAAAAGGGTTAGCGGCGCGCCGCAGCTTTGGTTTCGGTCCGCTCCGGACGGAGCACCTCGAGGCCCTTCTGTACGGTGCCCATGGCCGCCAGCAGCTGGGCTTCCAGGTTCTGCATGACCTCGAGGACGTAGGCGTCGGCGGACCGGCGGATCTCTTCGGCCCGCTGCGTCGCGTCCCGGAGCAGCGCCTCCGCCTGCTTATCGGCCCGCCGGACCAGTTCGTGCTGGCTGATGAGGTTGAGCGCCCGATCCGTCGCCTGGCCGGTCAGGCGGGCCGCCTCAGCCTGGGCCTCGGTGAGCAGCCGCTGCGACTCCTGGACGGTCCAGCGGGCCTGCTTGATCTCGTCGGGCAGGTTGAGGCGGAGCGCGTCGAGCAGCTCCATCGCCTCGTCCTCGTCGATCGCCACCGAGCGGGTGAGCGGGATCCGCCGGCCGTGGGTGACCAGGTATTCGATGCGGTCGATAGTTTCGTGCACGTTCATGGGGTTTTTCTCCTCTGACCGAAGCGATCCCCCAGGCGGCGCGCGACGGGGGCGGGAACGAATTCCGAGATGTCGCCGCCGAAGGCGCTCAGCTCCTTGATCAGGCTGGAGCTGAGAAACAGGTAGCGCAGACTGGTGGGGATGAAGACCGTCGTGACTTCCGGGTAGAGGCGGCGATTCATCAGCGCCTGCTGGAACTCCGACTCAAAGTCTGAGACGGCGCGCAAGCCTTGACGATCACGCCGGCGCCCACCCGGCGCGCGTAATCGGTGGTCAGCCCATTGAAAGTCCCCACCTCGATTCCCTTGCGCTCACCGAGACTGTCCCGGATCATCTGCACCCGTTCCGCCGCGGAGAAGACGGGCTCCTTGCTGGGATTCTCCAGCACCGCGATCACCACCCGGTCGAAGATGCTCGCCGACCGGTCGAGGATGTCGAGATGGCCGAGGGTGACCGGATCGAAACTCCCCGGATACAACGCGGTGGTCATCCCGGATACCGGAAGAAACTCAACCGCGTCGCCCCGTAGTCGTGCTGGCGCAGCGGCTGCAGTCGCTCGAGTGCCGGAATCGACGCCAACCGATGATGCTCGGCGACCACCAGCGCCTCCGGCCGGAGGGGCAGGCTATCCAGGCGCTGGAGCGTCTCGGCCATTGCGGTCGATCGGTAGGGCGGATCAAGCAGGATCAGGTTGAAGGCGGAGAGGTCGCTTCGATGCGCCTTGAGCCAATCGAGGGCGTCGGCGGAATGGACCTCCGCGCGCTGGGCGAACCCGGTGGCCGCCAAATTTTCCGCCACGATGGTAGCACAGGCTTGTGCCCGATCCACAAATGTCACCCGCGCGGCGCCGCGGGAGAGGGCTTCGAGGCCCAGCGTGCCGCCCCCGCTGAAGAGGTCCAGCACCGTGGCGCCCTCGATGCTGGCCCCAATGATGTTGAAGAGGGCCTCGCGCACCAGGGCCGTAGTGGGACGGGTCTCGAGCCCGGCTCGCGTCTTGAGGATGCGCCCGCGATGCGTCCCGGCGGTGATGCGGGTGCCGGGGGCAGCCATCCCTCCACAGTAAACTGGATTCGGTTGGATGCTGCCCTCCTCGCTTCGACGGTGCTCGAACCCATCGCCTGGCTGGTCGGCATCATCCTTGTCATCCTCCTCCCGGTGGGCGCCGGCCTAGCCCTGGGCTGGTTACTGAGCCTGCTCGGCCGGCTGCGACGCGCCGAAACCCAAAGCCCCCCACCCCCGGATGCCAGGCCGGCTAATCCAGGGCGAAGACCCGGCGGTAGGAAGTAAGGCGGCGGCGAAGGGCGGGGTCACGCGCCAGGTTCGGGTCGGCGTCGAGCACCCGCTGCGCCTCCTCCTGGGCTTCCCTGACGAGCTGAAGGTCGAACAGGTCGGCCACCTTCAGGTCGAACCCGTGCTGCCGCTCGCCATAGAGCTCCCCCATACCGCGCAGACGCAGGTCGATCTCAGCGAGCTCGAAGCCGCTGTGATGGGTGATCACCGCCTGCAGCCGCTGCAGGTTCTCGGGATCCTCGAGGTCCGTGAACAGCAGGCACACGGCGGCGTGAGCCCCGCGGCCGACGCGACCGCGGAACTGGTGCAGCTGGGCCAGCCCGAAGCGCTCCGCCCCTTCGATGAGGATCACGGTCGCGTTCGGCACGTCGATCCCCACCTCGACCACCGAGGTGGCCACCAGGATGGCCACCTCGCCCCGCTGAACCCGCGCCATCACCGCTTCCCGTTCGGCGGCCTTCAGCCGTCCGTGGATGAGAGCGATGCGGTCGGCCAGGTCCGGGAACACCTCCGCGCGCAGCTTTTCCAGCTCGGCGGTGGCTGAGCGGACCCCGAGCTTGTCCGACTCCTGGATGACGGGACAGATCACGAACACCTGGCGGCCCGCCGCGATCTGGGCGCGCACGAAGGCATAGGCCTCGTCCCGCTCCTCGGGCTTGACCAGGCGAGTCTCAACCGGCTGCCGCCCGACGGGTAGCTCGTCGATCACGGAGATGTCGAGATCGCCGTACAGCGTGAGCCCCAGCGTCCGGGGGATGGGGGTG